>NZ_JBJODK010000013.1:0-128862 GCF_045900275.1 Clostridioides sp. GD02367
AATAAATATCATAATTTTTTTACTTATATTTTATTTTATTAAAATAATTCATCTTTCATATACATTATATAAATGTCTTTATTTTATTATTTTTACAAGGGTATTATTTTAATAATTTTCAAAGTCAACTACACCTCCATCAAAATAATACAACATAAATAAAAGTATATTTACTCAACTTTTATTTAATTATTTGTCAATCTTTCATTTAAATGGTAAAATATCCATGGATGGTATCTTGTTATGAGAACTATACTTTAAATGTTTTTAATTATTTTGTCTTATGTAACTCATATCTTCATGAATGAGATTGGAAATTAAGATGTTGTATCACAAAGTGGAGGTGGTACTATTAAAATAGGATTTATTGGTTCCGGAAAAGTTGGTACATCTTTGGCAAATTATTTTTTGTCAAAGGCTTATTATGTAACAGGTTTTTATGGAAGAAATCAATTATCTTTACTAGAATCAACAAATTTAACAAAAACAAAAATTTACAGTAACTTGAAAGACATTATTGATGAAAACGATATATTATTTATTACAACATCAGATGATTCTATTGAAATTATAGACAAAAAACTTTCCAAATTTAATTTAAAACATAAATATATTTGCCACACAAGTGGCTCTTTAAAATCTAGTATATTGTTCTGTTCAAAAAAAGCAGGTGCATTAATTTATTCTATCCATCCTATATTTGCATTTTCCAATAAAAATACTGATATAAAAAAAATGAAAGACATTTGTTTTTCCATAGAAGGTGATAATGAAAAAGATGATTTATTTATTCAAGATTTTATAAATAGCTTGGGTAATCAATTCTTTATAAGAGATAAAAATACTTCATCCACTTATCATTTAGCTAATGTTTTAGTTTCAAATTTAGTGTTATCTTTACTAAATGTAGGTGTAAATTACTTTATCAAATTGGGTTTATCTGAGGAAGAAGCTTTAAAAGCTATAAATCCTTTAGTCAAAATAAATATAGAAAATATACTTGATAATGGATTTTCTAAAGCCCTTACTGGACCTATTGTCCGTGGGGATATAACACCAATAAAAAAACATTTATCAGCATTAGATGAGAAAGATGAAGATATTTATAAAATTCTATCCTTAAATCTACTAAAAATAATAGCCTTGGAAAATGAAGATTCATTAAAATGTACAAAAAGTATTTCTACAGAAAACGCAGTTGAAAATTTAATAAGTAAATCTGAAAAATACAAAGAGATTTACAAAATTTTAGGAGGAAAAAACGATGAAAAATACTATACTGACTTTTAAAAATGCTAAAAGTAAAGGAAAAAAGTTATCTATGCTTACTGCTTATGATTATTCAATGGCAAAACTAATGGATGAATGTAATATAAATGGTATTTTAATAGGAGATTCATTAGGAATGGTCATAAAAGGTGAAGAAAACACTCTATCTGTTACTATAGATGAAATTATATATCATACAAAAGCTGTGAAAAATGGTGTGAAAAATGCCTTAATAGTAAGTGATATGCCATTTCTATCTTACCATATTTCTATCGAAGATGCCGTGAAAAATGCTGGTAGACTTGTAAAAGAAGGCGGGGCACATGCGGTAAAATTAGAAGGAGGTTCAAACGTTATAGAACAAATAAAGAGCATTGTAAATGCTCAAATACCTGTAATGGGTCATTTAGGACTAACACCTCAATCTGTAAATTCATTTGGCGGATTTAAAGTTCAAGGAAATACTAGTGAAACAGCAAAACAACTTATTGAGGACGCTAAATCAATAGAAAAAGCAGGAGCATTCTCTATTGTGCTTGAAGGCGTTCCTGCTAAAATAGCTGAGATGGTAACTAATTCTATTTCAATTCCTACAATAGGGATAGGAGCAGGAATTAATTGTGATGGTCAAATTTTAGTTTATCAAGATATGTTGGGTATGTTTGGAGATTTTGTACCTAAATTTGTAAAACAATATGCAAATATAGGAGATATAATGAAAGATTCAATTAAAAATTACATACTAGAAGTTGAAACTGGTGCATTTCCACAAGAAAAACATAGCTTTTCAATAAATGAATCTGAATTAGAAAAATTATACTAAGATTAAGGATGGTACAAAATGCTTATAAAGGAAATAGAATCACTAAGAAATGTAATTAAAGATTGGAAAAAATCTGGCTATTCTATAGGGCTTGTTCCTACCATGGGATTTTTACATGAAGGACATCAAAGCCTTATTAAAAAAGCTGTAAAAGAAAATGATAAAGTAGTAGTTAGTGTATTTGTAAATCCAACTCAATTTGGACCTAATGAAGATTTTAATAGCTACCCAAGAGATATAGAAAAAGATTTTAAATACTGTATGGATAGTGGTGCATCAGTAGTTTTTAATCCTTCATCAGAAGAAATGTATTTAAAAGGCAACTGTACTACCATAAGTGTATCTGGACTTACAGATTTTCTTTGTGGTTCTAAGAGACCAGTTCATTTTGGAGGTGTCTGCCTGGTTGTTTCAAAATTTCTAAATATAGTAACTCCTGATAAAGCTTATTTTGGAGAAAAAGATGCTCAACAATTAGCAGTAATTAAAAGGATGGTCAAGGATTTGAATATAGATACAGAGATAATAGGCTGTCCTATAGTTCGTGAAAAGGATGGTTTAGCAAAAAGCTCGAGAAATACATATCTTTCAAAAAAAGAAAGAAAATCAGCTTTGATTTTAAATAAAAGTCTGAATCTCGTAAAAAAAGAGTTAATGAATGGAACTTTAGACGTAAAAAAATTAGAAAATTTAATAATATCTACCATAAACGCTGAACCCTTAGCAAAAATAGATTATGTTGAAATTGTAGACAGTAATACATTACAACCAGTTAAAGAAATAGAAGATTCTATACTTGTGGCAATTGCTGTATTTATAGGAAAAACTAGATTAATTGACAATTTTACATTTGAATTAAACATATAAACATGCTATTACAAAATATTTTGTTATAAAATTCTACTTATTAAAATAGGTAAGAAGTATATTATATAAGATACTCCTTACCTATTTCTAATTATTCATTAATTCAAGTAATAATTTTCATTATAGTTTTTTTATTTTGTGACGAAAGAAAAGGTTTAAAAACATTAACGTCTACTAAATATTTTTTAGTTTGACACAATAAACATCTTTAATCATCAAACCACTCAGCAGATGATTTATTGAAATAATGGGGCGAAAACTCTATGACTTTGTAATCTTGCACACCAAAAGTTTTAAGAGGTTCATTAAATAAATACTCTTCCAATTTTTCAATTGATTCTGACTTCATAATAAACAATCCTCCACTCATATCTGTTTTAAGTGTAGACATCAAGATTAAGCCATCATCTATCGCTTTTTGAGTATAAGACATGTGCTTTTTCATAATTTTTTCATCAATTAAATTTGAATCTTTTATAATGCCTTCAATAACAAAATATTTCATACTCTACATTACTCCTTTATCCTATATTGAATCAATACTTTATTATTAGTATGGGTTTACTTAAAAAATAAATACCCTTTATTTTCTATTGTCTCTATGACATTATTCAATACATTCATTACAATTCCCTCTTAAATCTTCAACCACAGTCCATTGAAAAACAATTACTCATAGATTATAATATAAACTACAAATGTGCATGATACTTAACATTCAATATATTATATAATAATTGTTTCAATTTCTAGTGAAAATACCATATATCTGTAAAATATGTACTGGTTACATTCATAATGTAGTTTTTGATTTTTACAGAACAAGTGATACATTGTCTGAAAATACTCATTGCATTTCACAATATAAAAAATAAGTTATTATTAATTAAGAGATTAATTTATTATATATAAGGAGGATAAAAAATTATGAATAGTGGTGTAGTAAAATCTGAGAAAAGTATAAATTTAGAAAAAGTAAGAGTTACAGCAGAACAATATTATCGTAATGGTGACTTTTATTGTTCAGAAGCAGTCGTTAAAGTTATAAAAGATGAGTTTGAATTGGATATAACAGATGAAATTATATCTATGGCATCAGGATTTCCTGTTGGAATAGGAGGATCAGGGTGTACATGTGGAGCTATAACTGGTGGCATAATGGCTTTAGGATTATTCTTTGGTAGAAGTGAAGCTAAAGATGAAAAAGTAAATAAAGCTATGGAACTATCAAAAGAATTGCATGATTTTTTTAAAGGAAAAAATAATTCTTTATGTTGTAGAATTCTTACAAAAGGAATGACACTTGGAACAAAGGAACATATGGACCAATGTATATTATTTACAGGTCAAGTTGCTGAGGAAACAGCAAGAATAATTTGTAGAGAGCTAAATTATAAACTTAAATAACTTATTTTCTTAAATTCAACATATGATATGTAAGAATGTTTTTGACTATTAGGATTTTCAATAAGAATATCATATGAATTGTGACATTGTTTCAAAAATAAAATACAGTCTCTTGATGATTTAATAATATAAATAAACAAAATTACTAGTATTTTACATAAATAATAATTATCCATTATTAAGTGTGAAATAAGGTGTCTCAAAATAAGCTTTTTAGTCCATGAGGCACTCTTTTTTATATGAAAGCAAATATATTTTCATCATTTCAGGAATAAAAATAGGCCTATCTCCATTTTGATTCGACCTCTTTAACTTTATAGATTAAAATCTTCTTAAATTACTAATTCTTCTTTAAGCTTACTTATTGTTAGTGCTATTAATTAATTCTATTAATTAAAAAAATATGGTTGACAGACTAGTAATTTATTATTTTTAAAGAAAAAATATGGTTATAAAAAGACAATTATAAATATAGTTTTGTCTAACATAAAATAGCTAAAATTCTTAACAATTAAAAGTAACTTGATATAAAGAAAACTCTACCATAAACTTTCTTATTAATACTAATTTGTATTGTATGATTTTCTAATAAATTTTGATATAATAAATTTTAAGATTAAGTAGTTATAACTAAGACGAGGGAGATAAAAATATGTACAAAAATTTGAAATTATTAATTATTGCTTTACTTACATTGGCATTATTTACTGGTTGTAGCTCTGGTAAAAATGAAACATCAGAAGAAAAACCAATTCAAATTGCTTTAACACAAGATATGTTATCGTTTGATCCAATGATGACTTCTGACATTTTCTCAGAAGCTATTCTCAGAAATATATACACAACATTGTACGATTTTGATGATAATCTGCAATTAAGAAAATTACTTGTTAAAAGTGAAAAAAGGATAGATGATTATACTTGGAAATTTGAAATTCAAGATAATGTTAAATTTCATGATGGTTCTTCTTTGACAGCAGAAGATGTTGTATTTAGTATTCAACGTGCTATGCTTGGAGGAAGAACACAAAAGGCTCTTGAAATTTTAGAAAGTGTAAAAAAAATAAATGATACTACATTTGAAATTGTTACAAATGAACCTTACTCTGAATTACCTTCATTATTTGCCAAAGCAGAAACCTCTATAGTTTCAAAAAATGTAGTTGAATCTAAGGGATATGATTTTTCCAAACCAATTGGTTGTGGCCCATTTAAACTTATTGAAAGAATAGAAAATAAAAAAATCTCATTAGAGCGATTTGATGATTATTATTTGGAAAAGGCAAAATCTAAATATCTCAATTTTTTAGTTATTGTTACAGAGCAAGATAGAACTACAGCTCTGTTAGATGGAGATGTTGATATATTATTTAGTGTTTCTGCATATGATTGTGACAAATTGAAATTATCTGACAATGTTACATTATTACAATCTCCTTCATCCAAAATTGAGTATTTATCACTTAACACAAAGTTTCCACCTTTTGATAATCAAAAAATACGTTTAGCTATGAGTTATGCAATCGATAGACAAAAAATTACTGATAGTATATATCATGGCTACAGTATACCTTCTGTAAGTTTAATACCTAAAGGTATTATGGGATATAAAGAACCTGAAATTACATATAATCCAGAAGAAGCAAAACGATTATTAAAAGAATCTGGCTATGAAAATACGTTAGAATTAAATGTAATAACCATCAATACAATCAGAAAAAATACATTAGAACTTATTAAATTAGATTTAGCTAAAGTAGGTATTAAATTAAATTATAATTTAGTTACTATGCAGGAAGCTGCAAATATGATGAATGAGGGTAAACATGAATCTATTCTAGTTGGTTGGGCATTTAATAATGATCCAAATGGTGTGCTTCCAGTTTTATTGGGAACTAATAGTGGTAAGACTCAAAATTCAAGTAATTACAGTAATCCTGTAGTAGATAAATTGCTAGCAGATGCTCGAAAAGAAGATGATAAAAAAAAGAAACAAGATATATATGAAAAAGTAAATTCTATAGTCACTCAAGATTCCCCTATTATCATATTACAAAATCCAATGGTATTAAGTGCTGCCTTAAATGATATAAAAGGAATCCATATAAATCCTCAAGGATTAATTCAATACAATTCAATTTATCGTGAGTCAAAGTAATTATAGGATATGTTTCTATAGTATCAAATTTCTCATACCATTCTTCAACACATAGTTCATTATATATCGATTGGAACTTTAGCCCAGACTGATTTAATCTAGTCTGGGCAGTATATGTAGCATACATTTTAATTTTTGATTTTTCTAAATATAATTTATTTGATGCTTGCCTTTAATTGTCGCTTTACTCGATACATAGATTCATCTGCCTGTTTTAATAATTCTTCAAATGTTGATGTTGAATCACTATCCCATGTTGCTTTTCCTACACTAGCAGAAATAATAAATTGTTCTTCTTCATATTCATATTTATAAATTAGTTTTTCTTCAATCTTTGACTTTATGTCAGTTAAATCATTTTCTGAAGTAATAGGAAGCAAAACTATAAACTCATCCCCACCTAATCTTGAAACAATTCCGTAATCCTTAACAATTGATAATAAATCATTTCCTATCTGAATAAGAAGCCTGTCTCCTTCACTATGTCCAAAGCAATCATTTACCAACTTGAAATAATTCATATCTGCAAATAAAATTCCATACATTTTACTTCTGTTATTTTCTAAACCATCATGAACATAATCCATAAGTCCAAGTCTATTATATAACCCTGTTAAAGAATCTCTCCTAGCTTGTTTATTCGATTCAATTTCTTGCTTTTTAAATCCACTAATATCACGTAACTGTATAAATAAACGAGAAAGTCTACTATCCTCATATAAAGGTACAATAACTACATGAAACCATCTTTGATTCAAATGTGAAGTATAGACTTCTACCTCAACTGATGTTGCAAGGTGTTTATCCCTCATATTTTCAAAAATGCTACGTAATTTGTTTTCATCTTCTTTACAAAAGCATTTTACAAAATTTTCTATAACACAATCATTTTCATCTAATTCAATTCTATTCAACAATTCAGTAAAATTTTCTTTATTACTATAAATCTTTTGTTCCTTTACATCGATATCAATATTAATATCTCTCATATCATTTGATTGATATAACTGATAAATCCCCTTAAAGTTGTGCTGAGCTAATGATACCGTATTCATCAACTCAAAAAATTTCTTTCTTAGATACTTTGTTTCGTAATATCCTGCATTCTTTTCATTATCCAAAATCTCTCTATCTAAATTATTCTGATATTCATCCATAACTTTGATTAAACTTATTATTGGTTTAACTACTCTATTTGTAAAATAAAATGCCAACAAAATATCTGCAATAAATATAAATGTAATGATTATAATATAAATATAAATAAATTGATTTGTAAAATTATAAATTAAACTATCCTCCACTAGAATTACTAAATACCAAGGAGTATTATGAATTGATTTATAATATCCAAAGGTATTTTCTTCTCCTATTTTTGACTCAATTTGTCCAAAAGAATTCTTCGAAAAGTCATCTTCAATCTTAATGATTTGATTATCTTCACTATGATAATAACCTTTATAATTAATAGTTTCACCATTCTTTCTACAAATATAAGTTGCAGTATCACTTATATCGTAATAACTGCTAATAATTTTAAATATAAAAGATTCATTGTAAACTGAAATCATGCTTCCTATATATTCACCATTAATCCAGACTGGAGTCAAAATTCCCAAACTATATGAATTTTGTGATAGATTAAATTCTAACACTTTTTGTTTTTCATCTTCTATTTTATTTGGTACCTGATTATAAATCTTATCAACTATTATTTTTTCACCTGTACTGTAAACCAATTTATTATCCTTATCTATCATGATACTAGCCATAATTTTATCTTCAGTAATATCTAGATAGGAGGTAAAAGCTTCTATTAAATACTCTTTGTTTTTATTTTCATTATATTTATTCAACGTTTTTTTAGCAAAACTACTATTATAAATTATATCTGACTCAATTGTTTGAGATATATAATCTCCTTGTACATTTATACTTTCATTTAAATTATTTGCATAAGTTTTTTTTGATAGTTCAAAACCACTTTTATATAATAAAACTGAAACAATCATAATAGGTATTAATGTTAATACAATAAAAGCTAATCTGAGTGCATTTTTTAGTTTCATATATTTTATCATTCCTTTCACTTTGGTCAAGCACAAACATGTATAAAAATGTTGTTCTTCTCTAATCTTTATTTTATAATCCTTGTATGGAATATTATTATTCTATAAATTACAGGAATTATTTTCACACCCAAATAGATATACCCTCAACGTTTCAAGTACAAAAAAGTGGGGCATTAAACTTGGGTTCTTTATTATTTTGTACTAAGCCATGTTTATTTAGCTAAAGGATGATAGTTATTGTTTCCATTCCTATTTATTTTAGGATAACGATGCCTATTATAAAACTTACTTATCCCCTCTATTGTGGCCTTGACGTATACTAAAATTTTACAGTTGCAACTGTCATCATCACTAATTATACTGAAATTTCTGAATATATCCAAAAATCTTTTTCAACTACCAATTCTAGTATTCCAGTTTTCCTCCAAAAATTTTTCAATAATTTCGTTAACTTATTCATTATTATTTAGATTAACTCATGTTAAAATACTATTGTATTTATTTTTAATAATTTACATACTACTAACAATAAAATAGCTTATAAACCCTAATTACACTCAACCTAAAACCATATTAGATAATAAAAATATTTTTTATATCTTAAAATCGATTTTATCTTTCAATTTTTATCTCCACTTGTTTTTAGTAATTTATACAATGAATTTATTGTTGTTTCAAAGTTAAATATATTATAGCAAATTCTATGTAAAATGTCATAAATTAATTACTCCAATAATTTTTTTATAACATAATAATCTAATTATATCTAATATATTATTCTTTTTGAAGTTTTACCCATAATTTAGTAAACTCACACTTTTATTATTTTTTATAGTGTAATTAGTATAAAATATTTTTTAAAGAATAATACTTTCTCATTCCTTAATTAATTAGAGTTTTAAACAAAAAATATATAATTCACTTAAAATCTAAGTATAAATTTATTAAAAGGAAAAACAAGTAACCTAAATCCTCTTTTTTTACAACTTAAAATTGAATCATTATATACTTTAATATTTACTTGCCTCATTATTATAAGTAATATACTGATACCTACTAAACAACTAAATTGTATGCCCAATAAATCTTTAAATCTTTTTTCAAAAAAACAGATAACAAAAATTATTATATAGTTGTCTTTATGTTTATTTATAAAATACTTCTTTTGATTATTTTTGCCTAAATAACAGTCCTTTAAATACTATAGCTTAGTGAAAAGCAGTTCTAAAATTTAGTTAATTTATCCCTAATATACATAAATTTAAATATTAGGAATAAAGTATTATAAGTAAGATACTTTCTAAAGGGAGGAAATTATGATAGATAATCAAAAGTATGCTATTTTATCACTAGAATTACATTTATTTTTTGCAAGAATTATGAAAGAACATTCTCTTTTTCTAGAGGCAGGATTTACACATAAAGATTATAATCTTGCTATGGAAGCTGACCACTATAAAAAACAATTTGAAGATTTATTATCATATGCTGTTAGTGCTAGTAATGGTATAATTAGACCTGATATATTATATTCAGAAGAGATTGTAACTACTCTTACATTGAATGCAGAACAAAAAACTGAAGAACTTACAGGAATAGAAATAAATCAAAACTTAACTACAAGAGAATTGAACCTACAAAGTGGTGTAAACCCACAGGTTGGTCAAGATTTAGTAGACTATGTAACTCAGCTTAACTCTGATGCAATAAGATTACTTGATGGACTTATTAATTTAAAAGAAAGGGTTTTAGATGGAGTACTATCATGCACCTTATTCACTTCAAACTATCCATTACTTATTGAACATATAATACATGAAGCAAACTTGTATCGTTCCTATGTAATTGACCTTGAAAATAAAGTAGATATTGATTTAAAAAATTTCAAAGAAATAGAATTATTCTGGGACCATATTATGATGGAACACGCACTATTTATGAGAGGATTACTCGACCCATCTGAAAGCGAACTAATAAATACTGCAAATGAATTTGCTATAAAATTCAATGAATTAATTGAAAAAACAAATGAAATGACTGATACTGATGTAGCAAGTATTACAGATGAAACATTAAATGAAACTGTTGAATTTAAGGATTTTAAAGAAGCAGGTACCTCAGGAATAGAAGAATGTAAGATAAGGTCTATAATATTACCACTTTTAGCAGACCATGTATTAAGAGAAGCCAACCACTATATTAGAATATTGGAAAGTTATAAAAATATGTAATTATAATTTCTTTTAATCTCTATCTATTTAACCAAAATAAAGGTACACATAAATCGTACCTTTATTTTTTTATATTCTATATAATTCAAATCATTTATTTATGAAAAACTAATCATCTATAATTAATAACTCTATTTTTGATAAATATAAACCTAAAAATATCAATAAATATATTTTTATAAGTATATATATGTAATGATTTATTAAAATTTTGATAGTAAATATTATCCTAAATAAATATTTATGTTATAACTATATTATAACTACATTAATAATTTGTGGTTATAATCTTAAAATTTAAATATGGGAGTGATTTTAGTATGATAAGACAAACACCATTGGAAAAACGATATGATAAGTTAGGACCAAATATCATTAAATCTCTTAAAAAACGTTATTTTGATGCTTATTACTGTAAAACTAAGAATGATGCTTTACAACAAATTTTAGATTTGATTCCTCAAAATCATGTAGTATCATGGGGAGGCTCTGAAACGCTTAAAGAAATGGGAGTACAAACTGCTGTTAGAGACAAAGGATTCAAAGTCATCGATAGAGATTTAGCAAAGACTCCAGAAGAAAGAATAGAAATTATGCGTCAAGCACTTCTATGTGATACTTTTTTGATGAGTAGTAATGCAATTAGTGAAGATGGACAACTCTTCAATATTGATGGAAATGGAAATCGTGTAGCCGCAATGATATATGGTCCAAAAAGTGTTATAGTTGTAGCTGGTATGAATAAAATTGTTAAAAATATTGATGATGCAGTTCAAAGAGCTAGAACAATTGCTGCTCCAGCAGTTGTACAACGTTTTCAAAATGTAAACACTCCTTGTTATATCAATGGAAGTTGTATGGATTGTACAAGCCCTGAAAGTTGTTGCGCATATATGGTAACTACAAGAATAAGTCGTCCAGCAAACAAAATAAAGGTAATATTGGTAGGAGAAAATCTAGGTCTATAAAATATACATATATTTAATCAACTCTATAAAGAACTAAATTAAATAACTTACTCATATAAGTGGTAGAATAAAATTCTTTCATAAAACTTTCATTCTACCACAAGAAGCTAGCAAAGAATTTGGTTTTTATAATTATCTCTAAATTTTACAATCTCTAATATAATATTAAGTTCTTTTTTATTTGCAAAATCAATATCTTTCATAATTGAGTTTTATTAATATAGTATAGTTATTCTTATTAATACAAGTTCATCAATTGTCAAATACAAATTCATTTCTATATAGCTCTCCGTTGATTTAGAGCCACTTATCGTATAAACAAAGTTTTTCTTGACTATATAGTTACTATATAGCTTATTATATATAGAGAGTAATAAAAGGAGGTAAAATTTATGGAAAATTTATTTACAAGAAAATTCACTACTTTTGAATTTCTAAAATTTGTTTCTCCTGCAATTATATCCATGATATTTATATCTTTATACACAATAATAGATGGTATCTTCGTATCAACATTAGTTGGTTCAGATGCTCTTGCTAGTATAAATATTGTACTACCTATAATCAACCTTGTTTGTGGATTTGGAATAATGATGGCAACTGGAGGAGGAGCTATAGTTTCTATACGTATGGGCGAAAATAGGCAAGATGAGGCCAACTCTACATTTTCTTTTATAGTTTTGTTTTCATTGATTGTTGGGGTTTTATTCACAGTAATCTCTTATTTTTTTGTAAAAGAAATATCTATTTTACTTGGAGCAACAGATAAATTACTACCCTATTGCATAACTTATGGTAAAGTTATGATTTTATGTACACCATTTTATATTTTAAAGTTTATATTTGAATACTTTATAAGAACTGATGGAAACTCCAAATTTAGTTTATTTCTATCAGTCATTGGTGGTGTAACAAATATAATATTAGACTATGTATTTATCAAATGTTTTGGAATGGGCCTTTTAGGCGCTGCAGTTGCAACTGCTATAGGTATTATTTTTACTTGCATTTTAGGTATTATTTACTTCTTATCAAGTAAGTCTACACTAAAACTGAGAAAGCCAAAAACTGATTTTAGACTTATAAGAGATACTATGATAAATGGTTCTTCTGAAATGGTTACAGAGTTATCTACAGGAATTACAACCTTCTTATTTAACATAGTTGCCTTAAGAATAGCAGGAGAAAATGGACTTGCAGCTCTTACTATAGTCTTGTATGCTCATTTTTTAATGACATCAGTTTATCTAGGATTTGCTGCTGGAGTATCTCCATTGATAAGTTATAATTTTGGTGCTGAAAATAGTGATAAATTAAAAGAAACATTTAAACATTCTTTAAAATTCATATTTGTTTCATCTATTTTAGTGTTTATTGTTGCTTTAGTTTTCGCACCACTTATTGTTAAAGTTTTTGTAAGTCCAAGTAACGAAGTATTTGACTTAGCTTTACACGGATTAAAAATATTTGCCTTTGCTTTTTTATTTGTTGGTATAAATATATTTGCGTCAGGTTTTTTTACAGCATTTCACAATGGAAAAATTTCAGCTATTATATCTTTTAGTCGTGCCTTTGTTTTTATAATCATAGGAATCGTAATTCTTCCTCCTATGTTGAACTTAACTGGATTATGGCTTACTGTCCCATTTGCTGAAATTCTAACCATATTTATATCTATTCCACTTATAAAAAAATATAAAAGTAGATATAACTATTAATAATATATACTTATTAAAATAAATGAACCTACCTTAAAATACAAATTTATAAATTTGATTTTAGGGCAGGTTTTAATTTATTTATAATAAGTCATTTGCATAATCTTTAATTGGCGCCTTTCTAAGCAATAAAATTATAAATATTATACAAATAACTATAATTCCTACTTTTGTCCCTAATAAAATAAAAGGATTCTGAAATGAATAAATAATCTTTTCTAAATACATAAGTATCTTGTTAATATTTTTAGTTGCAAAATTAACTATATAAATTATGATTAGTACAGGTAATCCTATCAATATAGCAACACTGCTAGCTTTTCTAACTCTATACGTAAAAGCACCTAATAATGCTCCTATAAAACCTATACATATTTCATTTATACATATTTGTACAAAATAGTTTAAATAAGTTAGTGGCACACTTGATGTTGTTGGCTCTATTAGTGCAGATATAGATGTCCAAATCATATCTTTTCTTAGTATAACTGACAGGTCTACACTATAACCTGTTATAATCTCTATAAATAACTTTGATAAAAAAATCAAAACCATACCTACAATAGAAATTATAAAGCTTAAAATAATTAAATTCAGCACAATAGCTTTTATACAACTTTTTCTATTTGCTCTTATACTTAAAGCGCCTGAAAAATCTCTATTTACCATATTTATACTATACACAAATATCAGTATAGTCAGATATGTTGAAATAGGATTCACAGCTGTATATAGATTATCTTTAGATACCTCACCAAAAACCTTAAGAGTAACTACTGGCAAAATACTCATAACAATTCCCATAATTACAAATGTAATTATATATAACTTAGTATTTTTATTAAAAAATTTTATATATGGTTTTAATTCATTCACTTATAAGCCCTCCTTTTTAGTCATGTTAACAAACATGTCTTGTAATCCTATGTATCCTACATTGATATTTGAATTTCTAATCACCTTTTCATCATTTTCATTGAAATCGCCATAGTAAAAATAAGCAACTGTATTCCCAAATGTCTTTTTAGGTTTTATATTTCTTATAGCTTCTAATTTTTCTAATTCCTCTTTGTTTCCAGTAATATAATGAGCTTTTTGTTTTATAACATCAATTTCTTCATCTATAATAATTTTACCCTCATTTAATATTATTACATGTTCCAATAAGTCATCTATTTCATCAATCAAATGAGTTGATATTATTATCGTTCTTGGATTTTTTATATAATTATCTAAAATTATGTTATAAAATTCCTGTCTGTTTACTGCATCTAGACCTATTGTTGGCTCGTCAAATATAGTTATAGGTGAATTAGAGCAAACCCCTATTATATTTGAAAGTATAGTTTTCATTCCTCGTGACAATTGTTTATACTTTTTTTTAGTATTTAAATCAAAATATTTACATAATTCTTCTTCTAATCCTTTATTGTAATTTTTATAAAAATTAGAAGAATACTCAAATATCTGACTTACTTTAAAATCTGGACTATAAAATTCTTTTTCTCTGACAATACAAACTTCTTCCAATACTTCTATATCTTCTTTTAAGTTCTTTCCTAATATTTCTATCTCACCTTCATTTTGAACTAACTGATTTACTATGATGTTTAACAGTGTTGTTTTTCCAGCTCCATTTTTACCTAATAAACCATATATCTTATTTGTTTCAAAATTTATAGACATATTACTAAAAACTTTTTGTTTTTTAAAACTATGAGATAAATTTTTTATTTTAATAGAATTATTCATATCTTATATCCTCCTTGAAATTGATTATAATATCAACCAATTCTTCTCTATTTATTTCTAATTTGTCAGCTTCTTGAAGTAGATTTTTTATGAAATTATGTTTAAAATTTTCCTTTCTAGCTTCTTTTATAATAGTTTTTGCACCCTCTGATACAAACATCCCTATACCTCTCTTTTTATATAGAATATTCTTGTCAACCAGTATATTTATTCCCTTTAACACTGTAGCTGGATTAATTTTATAAAGCTTTGAAAGCTCTGTTGTTGATGGAACCTGTTCTTCTTCTTTTATCCCATTTGATAATATCTCATCTTCAATTGCTTGTGCTATCTGAATAAATATAGGTTCTTCATTGTTTAATACTAATTTCATAGGTTCCTCCTTTCTTTATTGGTTAATTACTCAAGTAACTAACTATATAACTTATATTATCTTGAAAAAGATTATCTGTCAATACTAAATAAAAAACAGAGGAAAAATTTCCTCTGTTTTTTATTTAGTATATTCATAATTAAATTTTAATCATTACTAGTTATCAATAAATTCAAAGCTTTAATACTCTGTTATATTCTCATTCTTTAATATCTTACATATCGAGCTAGTTCCTAACCTTTCAGCTCCTGCTTCTATAAATTTTTCTGCATCAGAAATTGATTTAACTCCTCCAGCAGCTTTTATCTTTACATTTTTTCCAACATGTTCTTTCATAAGTTTTATATCCTCTAAAGTAGCTCCATCTGTTCCCATTCCAGTAGATGTTTTTATGAAATCTGCACCTGATATTGTCACTATCTCACACATCTTTATTTTTTCATTTTTATCTAAATAACATGTCTCTATAATAACTTTTAAGATGTTCTCTCCAATAACTTTTTTTATTTCTTTTATCTCATTTTCTATATTATTATAATCTTTATTTTTTATATCTGAAATATTTACAACCATGTCAACTTCATCTGCTCCATTTTCAATAGCATCTTTTGCTTCAAATACTTTTGTAGCAGTAGTTTGATATCCCAGAGGAAATCCTATTACTGTACATACTTTCATTTTCCCATTTAGATATTCTGTAGCTCTTTTTACATATGAAGGTGGTATACAAACTGATGCTACATTCATATTTACAGCTTCATCACATAAAATTTTAATATCTTCCCATGTAGTGGTCGCTTTTAAAATGGTATGGTCTACCGTTTTTAGTATATGTTTCATAAAATCCTCCTAAATGTGTGATTAATATAATTAAACTACCTTTTTAAATGCAGTTTTCTTTTTGCGATATTTAGTATCATGTCGACTTCTTCAACTTTAAAAATAGTCATTAATAATGTATAAACTCCTCCTCCAACTAAAACTGAAATAGTTAATGATATAAATTCATTAAATGTACCTAATCCAAAAATCCCAAATACAAATTTATAAGTAAAGTATGATAAAATAGCCATAATAAAAGATGCAACTAAAGATTTCAAAGTTGCTTTTATTATTTTATCTTGACCAAAATACCCAACCTTTCTTTTTAAATTCCAGAAAAGTAATAATATACATGCGATTGATGATGAACTAGTTGCAAGTGCAAGACCACCATGAGCCATTGGTCTTATTAAAATCAAATCTAGCACTATATTTACACATACAGATATAATCCCATTTACCATAGGTGTTTTTGTGTCCTGTAATGAATAAAATACCTTCCCTAAAATATCTCTTAAACCAAATGCAGTCATACCAACTGCATAAAAGGTTAGAGCAGTAGCTGTCATTTGAGTTGCTCTAGCATCAAAAGCCCCTCTCTCAAAAATGATTCTAACAACAGGAGTTGCAAAGAAAATGGATGCAACTGAAATGGGAATCATAGAGATTATTATCATATTTATACTAGATTTAACCGAGCTTGTAAATTTCTTTTGATTATTTTCTGCACTTAACTTTGATAACATCGGATACATAACAGATACTATTGAAGCTGTAAATGTCCCTGTAACAAAACCATTTAATCTATCTGCATAAGTAAGTGCAGGAATACTACCTTTAACTAGTGTAGAGGCTAACGTTGTATCCACCAATGAATTCACTTGATTAACAGCAACACCTATAAATACTGGTGAAAGTAATGACAATAATTTAATAAGGCTATCATCTTTAAAATTTAGATAGTATAAATATTTGTAGTTTGTTTTTTTAACAAAAAACATGTAAAAAAGTAGCTGAACTACCATAGCAATCACAGCACCAATTGGAAGTATGTATGGTCCCAATACTGTACTTAACATTATTGAAATAATTATTACTATATTATAAGGTATACTCCCAAATCCAACTACGATAAAGTTTTCTTTAATTTGTAAAAATGCTGACATAACACTAGTAATACCTATAAATATTATTCCTGTTATCAATATTTTAGTAAATTTTACAGTAAGTAAAAATCTCTCTCCTTCAAATCCTATAGCAAATATGCTTACAAGTTGCTTTGAGAAAATAATACCTAATATAGCAACAATTATGCATATACCAACTATTATATTTAAAACATTATTTAAAAACTTTAGTGCTTGCTTTTCACCTTGTTTACTACTTATTTCTTGATACATAGGAATAAAAGTAGTAACTATAGCAGTGCCAATTGCTGCAAATATAATATTTGGTATATTCATAGCTGTTAAATAACTTTCTGTATATAAGCCTGTACCATAAATTGATGATAGCACTAATTCTCTACCCATTCCAAGAATCTTAGAGATTACAGTAACTATCATCAAATAAAAAGTCGCTTTCGCCACCTTGCTCATTTTATCACTCCACTTCTAACCCACTTCTTTTAATTCAGTAAAGATAGCCTATTACATACAATTTAATCTATTATTCCCACATTTTACAAAGATAATAACAGTGTTTATTTTTTAATATATCGTAAATAACACTGTCTTTATGTTTTTATTTCTACAACATTTTCTACATTTGTAATTTAAGTCTAATAGTATAAATTTAATTGAATCCACAGAAATGGAGTTATCATTTTCTAATCCTAGTAAAACAAAAACACTTATATTGGTTATATCTCTAAATTTCATCTTATTAATTTCTTATAACTTAATAATCTCCACATAAGGAAAAGATATAATCATTTTTATCATCTTTTTTAAGTTATATTTTAACATATTTTATCTATTTTGAAAAATTTTAATCACTTTTACTAAATAACTATTCATTTACAAAAATAAAAAATGAAAATAGTTACTATTTATAACTACTATCTTCTATAAAAAAATAAAAGCAGGAGAGTCTTTCTCCTACTTTTTTATATTCTCTTTAAAAATATTAATAAAAATGCTTTAATTGTTTTAACTTACTTGGATGTCTTAACTTTCTTATTGCTTTAGCTTCTATTTGTCTTATTCGCTCTCTAGTAACTCCAAACACCTTACCAATCTGTTCTAATGTCTTAGGGTCATCATCATCAATCCCAAACCTCATTCTTAAAACTTGTTGTTCTTGTTCTCCAAGACCTGTAAGCAATTCTTCTATTTTTTCTTTTAAATTATGTTGTTCAACTTCTCGTATCACAACATCCTTAAAATCAGCATCTGATGGTATAAATTCAACTAAACTACTATCTTCATCCTCTTTTAATGGAGTATCCAAAGATACAACATTTTTATCTCTTCTTAATAATTCCAATACTTTATCAACTTCAAGACCACATGCATCTGCAATCTCCTCTACAGTTGGTTCTCTTAATAATACATTTAAAAGTTCTTGTTTCTTTTTCTTT
Organism: Clostridioides sp. GD02367; assembly: GCF_045900275.1. NCBI lineage: Bacteria > Bacillati > Bacillota > Clostridia > Peptostreptococcales > Peptostreptococcaceae > Clostridioides > Clostridioides sp. GD02367. The sequence goes on from NZ_JBJODK010000013.1 coordinate 19,042, forward strand.
ACAAAATTTATTCTTTGATGAAGATGTATAGGTATTCTAATAGTATTTTCGCAATCGTCAATATATCTTGTTATACTTTGTTTTATCCACCAAGTTGCATAAGTGCTAAATTTGTATCCTTTTTTATAATCGTACTTCTCTACTGCTTTTATAAGTCCTATATTTCCTGCTTGAATTAAGTCTAACATATCAATACTGTCTCTTTTATATCTTTTTGCTATACTCACTACCAACCTATAATTTGAATTTATAAACTTTTCTTTTGCTACTGAAGATGAGTTGATTATTTCCTTAGCCAGCTCTACCTCTTCTCCTGCTGACAACATTTTGTATTCCTCAATTTCCTTTAAATACATTTTCATCGCATTTGATACATTTGATGAACCCACACAAATATAATTTTCATAATTATTTTCTTTTTTAGTATCCATAATCAAACCCCTTCTATTCATAGAATTTGCTAAAACAAAAATAAATAATTTAAATCTACATAATCTACAATTACATAATATCCCCTTCCTCAAACAAGTTGTTTTGTATATTATGTATACAAAGTTATAAAAACTATACCTATAATACTATTCTATTTTTAACACCAATATCCTCCCCATATATATAATTTATTTTATTATATCTTGCTATATCCTTAGTTTTTAGAATGATATATGTCTAAAAAAGGGGCTATCGCACTAGAAAAGGGTGCTACCTCATAACCATCTAATATACTCAATAGCCCCTCAAAGATTTATCTTTAAGGGGCTAAAATAATCTATTTTATTTCACTAACATAAATTTACAACTTGAACTTGGTAAATAACCGTTATTATTTGGCCAGGAACCATAATATTTAAGTTAAATCCAGCTGATGGGTTAAGAGTTTTATCTCCTACTCCATTTATAGTTACTGATCCTAAAACAAATACTGAGTTAGCTGGCGTTGGATCTAGAAATACTACATTAGTAGCATTAATATTACCATTATTAACTATTTTAACAGTATAAGTTATTATATCTCCTATTGTTGCATATTTCTTATCTACTGACTTATTTACACTTAAACTGCCATATGCAATATTAGTAGCTACAACATTAGAATAAGCTGTATCACTGTATGATGATTGTTTTGGATCAATAACATACTGGAATGGTATTACAGCTTGATTTATTACTTGGTTAGTAGAAGGAACTGAAGTTACTATTACTGTAAATACCACTGTAACAACATTACCTATTCCAATACTTCCAAGGCTAAATCCTTTTGTTGGGTCTGCTGATGAATTTGTTACTCCATTTATAACTACACTTCCTTCATTAAATGTTACACCAGTTGAAGGAGTATCTTGGAACATTACATTACTATCTATAACATTACCTACATTTGTCAAAGTTACTGTATAAGTTAGTATATCTCCAATTGTTGCAATTGATTTATCTACCATTTTCACTGCATTTATCTTACCTAATACTACATTGGTTGTTACTGTATTACTATGTTGAGTGTAAGTCAATGGTGTCCCATTAGGATATATATAGTAACTAAATTGAACTTGTGAAGTGTTAGTTATATATGATGGTGTTGGTAAAGTGTTTATCTTAGCACTAAATCCTACAATTACGGTTTGACCTGGAGCCAGATTTGGTAAAGAAAATCCAACGGTTGGGTCTAGTGATGGATAAGTTACTCCATTTATTGTTACAGTTTGTGTAACAAAAGTTAATGATGATTGTAATATATCTAAGAATTGTAGATTATTTGAAATAACATTACCACTATTTACTATAGTTGAGGTATACGTTATTGTATCTCCCACCTTAGCATACATCTTATCAACTGTCTTAGTATTTGTTAATTGCCCCAAGTTAATATTAGTAGTTACAGTATTTGATGTTGCTGATATTTGATATGGAGTTGAGCCTATATTATAACTTCCACTTGATGTTGCGTAGTTGGTAACTATTGGTGGTGTTGGTAATGTGCTATTTACTGTAACTTGGAATTGAACCAAAGAGGTATTCCCAGCTACTAAATTATTTGGTAAAGTAAATCCTCCTATTGGATTATAGTTTGCATAACTTATACCATCTATTATTACAGTTCCATTTGCAAATGTTGCTCCATTTGATAAGAAATCTGTAAATAATATATTAGATATAGGTGTATTTCCTGTATTTTTAACTAATACACTATAATTTAATGTATTGTTTAAAGTTACATATAACTTATCTACACTCTTAGTTAAAGTTAAACTAGGCTGAACTATTATTGTACTTGTAGTATTAGACTGATAAGAACTACTATAAAGAGATCCATTTGGATTTACATAATAGTTAAATGTTCCTATAGCATAGTTTATTACAGAATCGTGAGTCGGATTATTTATTACAGTTACTGTAAATTGTACTGTAACTGATTGTAGTGTTGGTATCGTACCCAAAGTAAACCCTTGAGTTGGGTCATAGTTTGTATAAGGTGTTCCTCCTATAGTTACTGTTCCACTATTAAAAGTTACATCTGATTGTAAGTTATCAAGGAAATTTACATTTTTAGCATCAACATTTCCAGTATTAGCTACAACTACTGTATATGTTAAGACATTACCCATAGTTGCATATGACTTATCTACGCTCTTTGTTAGAGTTATTAATCCTACATTTATTTGAGTGGGTACAGTATTAGAGCTAACTTGAGAGTATATATATGATTCTGATGGATTTATTAAATATGAAAAAGTAACATTTGCTATATTGCTAATCAATGATGGATTTGGTAATAATGTCACTGTAGTATTAAAGCTTACTACCACTGTAGCACCAGGAGCAATATTTCCTAATGTAAAACTAGCATATGGGTCATAACCAGAGTATGATATTCCATTTATACTTACTGAGTTAGTAATAAAAGTTAATCCACTTGGTATCACATCTCTAAAGTTAACATTGTTAGCTACTACATTACCTGTATTTACAATAGTAACTGTATAAGCCACTGTATCTCCTATAGTAGCATATGCTTTATTTACATTCTTAGTAACTGATAATGAACCTACATTTATTGCTGTAGACACAGTATTACTTGTACTTTGAACTGTAACTAGTGGATTAGATGGATTTATATAGTATCCATAATTTGCTGTAGCTGTGTTGTAGATATTATCAGTAGATGGCATTGTACTAACTTTTACTGAAAAAGTTACTGTTGCACTTGAGTATCCAGCAATATCTGGTATATTAAATCCTGCATTTGTATCAGCATTAGGTTGAGAGATTCCATTTACTACTACTGAGCCACTTATAAGCTGAGCATTTGATTGTATAATATCTTTAAATAGTATATTAGTACAGTTTGCATTACCTGTGTTATTGATTGTTATTGAATAGTTTAATGTATCTCCTATAGTTGCATATGTCTTATCTACTGATTTAGTAAGTGTTAATACTCCTAATTGTATATATGTTTTAACCGTATTAGAAGTAGCAGTCATTGTTTGTTGATTATCTGATGGTGTTAACTGATAATTAAAAGTTGTAGAAGCTGTATTATCTACTTCTCCACTTGTAGGTATAGAAGTTATATTAACACTAAATGTTACTGTATGATATTGATTAGGCGCTAAATCAGTTAAGCTAAATCCTACTGTTGGGTCATAGCTTAATTGTGGTGTCCCATCTACTACTACAGAATTTATATTAAATACTGTTGATGCTGGTGCTAAGTCCTTAAAGTTTAAACTTGTAGCGTTTACAGAGCCTGTATTTTTAACTATTACTGCATAAGTTAAGCTATCTGGTTCAGTAGCATAAGTTTTATTAACTGATTTTGTAAGAGTTAATTCACCTACTGCAACATAAGTTTGTGTAGTATTAGTTTCAATTTGAATACCAGTATAAGTTTCTCCACTTGTGTAATCGTAAGTTATTGTAGCATGGTTGTAGATAATATTGCCTGTCGGTCTAGTCTGTACAGTTGCTTGGAAACTAACTGTTACAGGTGTTCCTGGAACAATGTTTGGTAGAGAGAACCCTTGGCTTGGGTCAGCGCCAGTTTGTTGAGTAGTACCTATATAAACTGAGTTTGCTACTAACTTAATATTAGAGTCCAAGATATCCAAGAACTGTACATTTGTTGCATTGACATTACCATCATTAGTAATAGTTATACTAAAGTTTAAAGTGTCTCCTATTTTAGCTATTGATTTATCTACAGATTTATCTGCTGATATTATAGTATCATAAACATAAATAGTAGTCGTATTAGAACTTGCACTTGTATTTATTGCACTACCAGTAGGATTAACATAGTAAGAATAATCTATTGTAGCTGTATTTAACAATTCATTATTTGTTGGTATTGAATTGGCAGTTACCTCAAACCTTACTGTAGTTTGTTGTCCTACCTGTATATCATTTAAGCTAAATCCTATATTTGGATTATAGCTTGACATGTTAGTTCCATTTATATATACAGAGCCTGAAACAAAAGATGATTCCACCTGAATGATATCTGTAAAGTTAATATTCTTTAATACTGTGTTTCCAACATTAGCTATTACTACAGTATAAGTTATTATGTTATTTAATTTTATAATAGTTCTATCTGCTGATTTAGTAACAGCTATATTTCCATAGTTAATATAAGTTATAGTAGCATTACTTGTCGTATTAGAAGATATACTCTCTGTTCCAACAGTGTATTGATAGCTTAGATTTGAAGTATTGGTAATGTATCCACTACTTGGTACACTAGCTACTTTTACTTGGAAACTTATAGTTACAGATGCTCCAGCTGCAATAGTTCCTAATGAAAAACCTTTACTTGGGTCATAAGATGATTGTGCTGTTGAGCCTATCATAACTGAGCCTATTACAAAAGTTGCATTACTTGGTATTATATCTAAGAACGTTGTGTTTGCAATACTTTCATTGCCATTATTAGTTATTACTGAAGTATAAGTTATTGTATCATTTAAGGTTGCATAACTTTTATCTGCAGTCTTTGTATTAGTAACAGACATGGTTACAATATTTGTAGTAACTGTATTACTTGTTAAACTTCCACTAATATATTGACCTGTAGGACTTAATTGGTATTGGAAGTTCATACTAGCAGTATTGTTTATTTGTGGTGGTGTTGGAATACTAGTTATTGTAACTTGGAAAGTTACAATAGTTCTACCACCTGGGCTTATATTAGGTATAGTAAATCCATTGTTAGGATTAACATTTGAATATCCTGTACTTACACCATTTACTGCAACTGAACCAGGTACAAATGTAGCTCCATTTTCAATAATATCTACCAAATTAACATTTGTTAAAGGTACTGTTCCTGTATTATTTGCTGTAACAGTATAAGTTAATGTATTTCCTAGCATTGCATAAGATTTATCTACTATTTTTGTTATTGTTGCTGAATAAGAATTGATTGTTGTAGTAACAGTATTACTTGTTATATTGTTAGTTACTGGTTGTTGTGATGGATCTATATAATAACTATAAGATGCTGTTGCACTGTTTTTTATAACATTTGGTGAAGGTGTATTATTTACAGTCACTTTGAAACTAATAGTTATTGTTTGCCCAACATTCATAACCCCTAATGAGAAACCTTGTGTTGGATCATAATTTGATTTTGATACTCCATTTACTACTACACTACCTGCTACTAAAGTTGCTTCTTGTTGAAGAGTATCTGTAAAGGTTGCATTAGATATAATAGCAGTACCATTATTTGTAGCTGTAAATGAGTAAGTTAAGGTATCTCCTACCGTTGCATATGCTTTATCTACACTCTTTGTTAAGCTTAGTGAACCTACAGGATCATAGGTTACAACTGTATTAGAGTATATAGTCTTAGTAACTTCTGGCGAAGTTGGATTTACCTGATAGTTTATTACCGCTTCTGAATAGTTTGGTATATATCCCACAGGTGGATTTACAACTATTGTAGTCGCAAATACAACTATTACAGTATCACCAGGATGAATATCTCCTACAGGGAATGATTGAGTAGGATTATATGATGGATAATTTACTCCATTAATATATACAGTCTCTGGATATAAGTTCATGTAAACACCTATATAGTCTGCGAATACAACATTTGTTAAAGGTACTGTTCCTGTATTTTGAATAGTCGTTGTATAAACCAATGAATCCCCTAGTTGAGCGTAGTGTTTATTTACAGTTTTTGTAATTGTATAAGCCACTTGATTTACTGTTGTTTGTACAGTATTACTATATATAGATCCCTTTAGTTCACTATTGTTAGGGTCTGGTTGATAGCTATATACTAAATCACTTTGATTATATACAATGTTTGGAGTAGGAACTGAATTAACCTTAACTTGGTATGTTACTTCTATAGTATCACTTGCACATATTGTTCCAAGAAGAAATCCTTGATTTGGATTATATGATGAATATGACACACCATTAATTGTAACCGTTCCAGGTATAAGAGTTGTGCCTGATTGAATATTTGATAAAAACATAGTATTAGTTGCATTAATATTACCATTATTAGTAATATTTACAGTGTAATATAATGTATCACCTATTATTGCATAATCTTTATCCACACTTTCAACAATATTCATACATACATAATTAGCTATAGTATCAACTATATTAGAATCTTGCTCTGTAGTTACCACACTAGATGTAGGTGTTATTTGATACTTAAATGGAACTTGAGCTATATTTTGTATTGTATTTGCTGGATTAAGTTGTGTTACTTTAACTTGATAGCTAATATTTGTAGTTGCTTGAGAATTTATAGGATTTGGTAATACAAATCCAGTAAAAGGATTTAACCCTGATTGAACTACTCCATTTATTTGAACGCTGTCACTTACAAATGTAGTTCCAGGTATTGTTGGCTCAGATATTTGAAATTTAGAAGCTGGTTGATTTCCTACATTACTTAAGCTTAAAGTATAAGTTACTGTATCGCCAATATTAGGGTAATTATTATTATTACACCTTTCGCCTATTACATTTACATATCCCACTTGTATACTAGTATGATTACTAAATATAGTCTTTTCTCTTATATAACCATATTGATTATACCTATACCCAAAACTTACACATGAAGAATTATCTATATTTGTTGATGGTGGTAATGAATTTATTTTTGATTGAAATAATATTTGTGTGCTACTTCCTGGCGCTAAATCTTGTAAAGATATACCTACTGTTGGGTCATCTGTTATATCTGTTGTACCATCTATTGTTACACTTCCAGTAACAAAGGAAGAATATCGATTAATTTTATCTTGGAATAATATATTTGTTGCAACTATGTTACCTGTATTAGTTATATTTATTGTATATGTTACAGTATCTCCAATATTTGCAGTGCTTGCTGAAGCTGATTTTGATATATTTAAAAGAGCTTCTTGAACCATTATTTGAACAGTATTTGTATTTGCATTGTTTGTAATAGTATTTTGACCTGATGTAAATTGGTAACTATAATTTACAGTATCATATATCAAATTGCCTGGTGTTGTAGGCAATGAATTTGATTTAACTGTAAAATTAACATTAGCAGTCCCATAAGCTGGAATACTTCCTATATTTACACCTTTTGTAATATCTCCACCTTGAATAGTTTGATTGTTTACTATAACTGAGTTTTGAACAAAGCTAACTGATGGGTCTAAAGTTGTAGATAATATAACATTGTTAGCAATAATACTTCCATTATTTTTTATTTGAACTGAAAATACTAATTGTTCTCCAACCTCAGTGTTATATTCTCCATCACCATCTATATCATATAGCTCCAAATAGGCTGTAATATCAGGTGCTTGAGCAAATACTTGAGTACCAAAAGCTACTATTTGTACTCCATCTCCAGATACACTTTCAGTTATTTGAGTAGCTAATAATGATTGATTTGTAATTAATGTATTTGAAATATCTACATCTACAATATCCCATTTATTTCTTGCTCCTACAAGTTGTGTAGGTACAAACCCATCATTGTTATTAGTTGCATTAGTTCCTGAAATATTTAGTAAACCATTACTAGAGCTTGTAGGGTCTGCTACATTTATTACTCCACTAAAGAAATTATTTTCTGGATTGTTTGGTGATGTCCCAGGATTAGTATTTGGTGAAAAAACTGAGTTACCAACATTACTTAATTGAGCAAAAGATGGTCCCACTTCTACATATTCATTTCCATCAAGTGGAGAACCATTTGCACAAGCAATAAACATATTGCCTTTTAACATTGATGGATCTGTATTAGTTGTATATCCAGACATCGTCATTTGTAATGGTGTATTAGTAGTTGCTACTGATATACCAGAGTTATAAAGAATCATTTGAGGTTTAAATAAATCATTTCTATATATTACTGTTAATGTCCATCCTGCTCTTGTATTACTTAGACCTGTAGAGGGTACACTTATTGGTACATTTGATACTGTATAACTTCCTGATAGTGCTGCCTGAACATATGTTGTTACATCTGCAGCTCTGTATCTATCAACATTTCCTGTTGGCCCATTATAAGTATCCATATACTTAGGTATTATGGAATATATTCCTTGTGGAGTTGTAAAAGTTATTGCGCTATCTTGAATACTGCTAACACTTTGTGCACCTGATACACTACTAGTCACTGTAGAATACCAAACAAGCTCTGCATATAATACTTTACTGTTTGATAATATATTTAAATTTGCAGAACTTCCTGCTTTAGTCCAATCTCTTGTTGTTGTTCCATTGGGCATAATTAAATCAGATGTACTTACTGTTAAAGCTGTACTACTACCACATACAACTAAACTGTTTCCTGTGCCCACTAAAATAGCTTTATCTATTGCCTTAAAACGTGGTGTTAGTGACATGTTTACCTCCTTGCAAAGAATATTTTTAATTTTACATTATCATTTTTAAGAATTACTGTATATTATATTAAAGTAGTAATTTTTTAGTTCCTAAAAATTAAATTTTTAATTAAAACAAATATTTTTTTATCGAAATATGTATATTTATTTTGAATATAATTTATTAATAAACTTAAAGGAGTGATTTAATGGACTCAAACATGTTAAATATTATTGTAAGCAATACTCAAAAGATTCCTATAATAATAGGAAATACTTCTACTTTTAGTATTACTATACAAAATCTCAGCACTGTGCAAAGATTTTATAATCTAGGCCTTACTATTACAATACCTGATGGTCTAGTCCTTTCGACATCTACTTTTTCACAAACATCTAGTATAACAAATGCTGATAATAGCATCACATATTCTTGGGTTAATATGAAAGACCTTGCACCTATGGAGGTAAATTTCACTTTTAGTATCACTGTTAAGTGTAATACTAAATTTAAAAATGGAACTGTAATACCATTTGGATATATATTTTCTGGAATAAGTGTATCTTGTCAAGCAGATACTATGCCTAGAGGAAGCTATGATATAGGTAATGTAGTAATTACTAATAGTATAGCTATGTCTTTTCAAACAATAATGTTTAATAGTACTGTTACTACCCCTGGAAAAGTATTAAAAGGTGCAGGTAGTCTACTCACTTTAAATGATTATACTCAAGTTAGCACTGCTACTTGCAAGTTTTATAATAATTCAAATTCTTCATCCTTAGTTAATATAACAATACTATTAGATGATGGAATTAGATATATAGGAAATGTTACTACTTTAGGTACTGATGCATCACAATTTACAACTCCTACTATTAACTTGGTTAGTATTAATAATAAAATGTATACTCAACTTTATTATAGTAATGTAAATCTTTCAGTAAGTAGCAATACTACTTTAAATTTTAATTTTGCAATATGGAATCAATATAACAGTAATCAAGGAAATTATATTGTTCATGGTACTACATTGAATATGTACATTAGTATGGTATCAGCAAACCCTCAAGTAACAGCCAGTTCTAGCAGTACTACTAGTTTTTCAGCAATGGATTTGATAATAGCTACTTCTACAAGTAAATCTATAGTTGATATACAAAATACAGTAACTTACACCTATGTATATAAGGTTGGGCAATATTACAATATACAAAATGTATTAGTTCATTATTTGTTACCTGATGGAATCCTTTATCTATCTAGCTCTATTAATCCAACATCAGTGGCAAATAGTTCTACAATGAAAGGATATTATCTAACTTACAACTTTGCTTTTATGCCACAAAACTCTACACAGACTGTAACAATAAGTGCAAAAATTAATAGTTTTTATACCTATAAATTTGATACAAATAACATAAATCTACCTGTCGTAGCTTCTGATCCTTTTACTTCAACTACTGATATTACAGGTACTCTTGTAGGTTCATTAACTCAAGTCACTGATAATTCTAGTGTATCTTCAAGTATAAGTGTAGGAACAATTACCAAACAGTTTGTTAAAGGATACTATAAAAATGGAACTTCTAAAACAATAAATTCTTTAGCTCCTGGAGATTTTGCTGAGTATTTATTAACTTACAATGCATCTACATTACAAGCTACTCAAAAACAAGTTTATATAGATGATTTTTTCCCATTATCATCTAATCCTATAACCAACTTAACTTACAACTACACTGGTTATAATCCTGTATCTCAACCTAAACTAATAAGTCCCCATGGAGTGGATTTCTTCTATGGAAATATACCTGGCTTAACTACTGCTACTATTAGTTTTAAAGTACAAATAGAACAACTTGGTTCTTCTGGCCAAAATGCTAATCTAATGAAACTAAAAGGAATAAATACCTATGGATATGCCTATAGCAATCGTGCACAAGTAAACTTTAATATAGGCACTCCTAATATTCAATTAACTAAGACTGTTAATGGTCCTAACACAACAGTTATAAAATCTAATGAAATCTACACATATGCAGTTACTATAAAAAATACTAATACACTAGGAACAGAAACAGATGCATTTAATTTTACTCTTAATGATACTTTATCTAACTGGTTTACTCTTAAGAAAAATAGCTTAATAGTTAATGGAACAGGTAGTTATGATGAAATTAAAATTGAAGATAATAGTATTATTGTTAGTATTGATAAACTTGCTCCAGGTCAATCTATCACTTTAACATACAGTGTAACTATAAGCTCAGTCATGGCTCCAGGAGTAAGTATTACCACTACAGCAACTAATACTAATCCATATTCTCAAGAATATGATGATTATTCAGATAACTACCAATATTCTAATCTTAATAAAAGTGCATCAGTTAAAATCTCTTCAGCTAACATAATAGTATCAAAAAGTAATATCGCATCTACATTTAAGGTTGGCTCTTTAATAACCTACACAATTACAATGACTATTCCTCAAGGTACCATTGCATATGGACTATATGTAAAGGATGTTCTTCCAAATGGAGGCCAATCTTATGTAGGTTCTGCATTTAAAAACGGTGTATCTATAATACCAACAGTATCATCTTATACAGTTACATTACCTACTGAAGGAACAATAGATGCCAGAGTATCATCACAAACAATAGCTTACAACATGACCTGTAGAATAATTAGTGCAACTAAGAGTATTGGTGCATTAACTTCTACACAAAATAATATTGCACAATGTCTATATCAACAAATTCAAGGTGGTAGTTATACCACAGTTTCTAATACATTAGTTATAACAGTGAATCATCCAAACTTAGTAATGACATTAAGTGCAACAGATAAAACTACTTCTACTATATATAACCAAACTGCTAGTATAAGTACTAATTCTGTTATGCAATTTTTACTTATATTCCAAAATAATAGTTTAGTAAATTTAGTAAATGGTACTATACAAATTCCTATAAATAATAATTTCTTATTTACTTCTATAAACACAACTTCATTCTGTAATGCAACCTATAATAGTTCTACAAAAAATGTTGTTATTTCAATACCACAGTTAGGTCCATCTATGTCTGGATATGTAACTTTTACAGTAATACCTCAATTAATGTTAGTCTCTGGTTCTTCAATGACTACTCAGGCAACTGCTATTTCTTATTATAATGATATATGGCCTACTAAAATATATGGTGGTGAACAAAGTAACACTATAACTTGCTCTTTAGTCCCTGGAGTTTCATTATTGCCAAATCCAGCTAATAAAATAGATGATTCAACATCATATATTGTTACACCTGCAGGCAATACTGCAGTTATATTAAATTATTTTAAAAATACTGGTGGAGGCTATGACAGTTATTCAATAACTATACAAAAAGTAGCTATTTCTTATACACTGTACATTAATGGTACAAAAATAACTGATGTACCTACTAATACACTTTATCAAGCAACTTTACCTCAATTAACAAATTTACCTCCTAATAGCAGCAAATTAATAGAACTAGATGCGGTCATTCCTTCTAATCAACCATTAGGTGTTAGGTATGATTTTTTTATTACTGTTACATCACAAACTAATCCATATCCAAGTAAGACAGTTTTAAATATAGATCCTAGTTAAAAATATCTTCTATCATGAGTATTTATAAATACTATACAGTTTATTTCTTTATTATAAAAAACCATCGATTATACTTGATAATATTCGATGGTTTTAATAATATAGTAATATATTTGAGCTAACAAACAATTTACCTTTATAAATTTGGCTTGTTGATGTATTTTCAATATTTATTTTTATATTATCTTTATTTAAATAGGTAATACCAATAGGTACAAGCATGTTACAAGAAAATCCAAAAACACTTATTTTAGTTTTCATTTTTTGGTTTTTGTTTTTTCTATTAGTTTTTTTACATTTTAATTTATAATTTATTTCGTATTCTATGTTACCTAAAATAATAAAGGTGCATACATCAGAATTTTGTTTTCTATATACATCATTAGCAGGAGTATTAACAACCTTTGTTTCTAGTATATTTACTTTTACTTTTATATCGATTATTTTATCTATTCTTTGAGATATTTTTATATTGTTATCCACTTGTAATGATTTAAATACTTTATTTTCAACATGTGTGTTCACTTTATTACTTTTCATTACTACTCTAGTGGGAGACATCTCAATATTGTAAATATAGTCATGTTCTATAGTGGAGCAATTTTTTATTGTATTACAGAGATAATGAGGTAATACTATAACTTTAAATGTTATTATTATGCATTTTCCTGAATTAATATCATGCAAACTAAACCCTTTTTCTGGATTTATGAAATATTTCTTTATACTATTTATAGTTACTGAATTATTTATAAATTTTGTCCCTGTTGGAATTTTATCTTGAAAAAATGCATTAGTTACAATATACTTACTAACATTTGAAATGCAAACTGTATATGTTACTATATCAAAAGAATAGGAATGTTTCTTATCTACATATTTTTCTATCTTTAATATATCCTTTACTATATCAGTAGAAACTACATTACTACAGATAGTCTTTACTATTACAGGACTTTTAGGTGATAATCTATATTGAAAGTCTATCCTACATTCATTTATTACCTTCATTACATCACTCTTTTCTATTTATGTCTGTTAGATATTAGATTATTATTACTCTAAATATTGCATTAACATAGTTACACTTACAAATATTTTACTCTGATTGAGCTTTACACTTACGTCTTCTACAAAGTATCTAAGATTAATTCTTTCCTCATTACTATCATAATTTGGGATAACTATGAAAGTACTAAATGGCAACATAATATTTAATACTTTATTTTTTTTATGTTTATTACGCTTACATTTTTTGTTGGTATTTTCATATTTTAATATTAAACTCATATTAATATTACCCAATATAATAAGATTTTTCCCACTTAAATGTTGCCCTTCTAATGAAGTTCCTTTTATTGTATCCACTATTTTTGTATCACATAATTTTAATGAGTATATTTCTATAGATGGAGTTGTATATTCTATTCTATAATCTTTAGACTTTTTATTAGATAATTGTATATTTTGATACGTAGTAAATTGTTTAAAATATTTTAGTGGATGTAATTCTCCAAAGCAAGATATATTGTATGTCATTTCACCTATACTATAATCCATATTCTTTTTTCTCCCTTTTAGTGTATTCTTCAATACAATGAAAAATTTATAATGTGGTATTCTCTACCTATTAATATATTATATAATATTAAAACTATTAATACTAAATAACCAAAAAGTCTTGTATCATCTATATATTTTTCACATTAACTCCCTTGCTTAATATTTTTTCAAGTTATTACTTTAGTATATATACTAAATGTTGGGTATTATATAATAATTATTTCATGTGGTATTTTTTTATTTATCTAACAAAAAAGAGTCTATCTTTTTTGGATAGACCCTTGTATAAAAAAATGCTACCTTCTTTGTAGAGGATAACATTTTACAGTATATTTTGACATAAATTATAATATACCTTCAGACTTATAAACTTCTAAATTTTTCATTATATAACTTAGTGTACAAAATTCCTTATCTATTCTTTCTCCAATTAATGTCAATCCATCTATTAATTGTTTTTCTTTAAAGTTTTCTAAAAGTACCATTATACTTATATAATTAATGCCACCATCTTTAGTATCTAAAGTTCTTGATTTTTTAACATACTTATTTTCCATTGCAAATTTTATTGCATTTTCTAATCTTTCACTCATCTCTATAATAGGCATTGCTTTAAATACTTTTATTTGAGGTGAATTTATATCAAAGTTTTTAGCTTTAGTTATATCTGTATTTAAAAATATTACGTTTTTAAATTTAGTACCAGAAAAATCTACTTCTTCTAAATTAACTCCTTCAAATATAGTATTTTCAAATTTCGCATTTTTAAATTTACTTCTTTTTAGGTTTGCTCCTATTATTTCTGCTGATTTGAACGTACACCCATAAAAGTTACAAGACTTAAAGTGAGCTCCTCTTAAACTTGTAAAATTAAAGTTTGAATTTGAAAAATCAGTGTTATAACAGTTACTTCTTTTTAAGTCTTGGTACATAAAGTTTTTGTCCATTTTTTTTGCTTTATTGTATTTTAATCCTGTCTCTATCTTTTGCGTATTATTCATTCTTCCTCCGTAATTTAAAAGTTCATATACTTATAAGTATATACACTTGATAATAATTATTTTTTATATAATTATTTCTAATATTAACATATAATCTCAGCCATAACAACTTTATTATATATTACTTATAATAATAAAATGCTGTCTTTTTGATATAATATAATTAAACTTAGGAGATTTGTAAAATGAATGATGAATTTAGCAATAAAGATACTTCTAGTAAATATGCATGGAATAATGCTATGATTTTATATAAAATACAAGAAATTTTAGAAGACAAAAACATAGATGATTTAGAATTTACTAAAGGAAATCAAAAACAGGCTATAAAAGTAAAATAACTTGCTACACTTGTGAAGAGTGTAGTAATTGCCAGTATAAATGGCAGTAATAGTAAGATTCCTCTTGAGAATAGAACTAAAAACTTACAAGTATCTAAGTTATTCCATGAGAAAAGAAAACTTAAAAAGAATTATAAGCCCTCAGGGGTATAAATTTAGGATGAATAGAAGTATAGCTTTCACTCAAGTAAAACAAAATATGAATTTCAGAAGATTTTTAAGCAGAGGTAAAGAAAATATTCTATCAGAATGTATTATTTTTATATAAAATAATTAAAAATGTACTTATTAAGATAGGTAAAAGAGCTATCACAGAACAAATTTAATTTGCTCATACGATAGCCCCTTTTAATATATATGCTTAATGTTTAATTTTCATGATGATTGCATCCGCATCCACAATTTTCATCGTGATGGTGATGTTCTTCTAATTCTTTGACCTGTTGTTCCATTTCATTAAACTCTTTTACCATTATATCATAAGTTGGAAGAGCTGCCTCAGTATCGTATTCTTCGCCTCTCCAATCAGCATACATCATAGCATCCCCATTAGTTAAAACTAATCTACCTGACATAGTTATATTATCCACTTCTTCTAAAAATTCTATTTGTTTTTGTAAAACTTCGCCTTCTAGCTCTACATCTTCATCCAAACATTGTACTATCATTACAGGTGCATAATAGTCTTCCTCATCTTTAACATTTACAATAATATCTAAAACTCCTTCTGCGCCTTCTTCAAATTCCGCTAATTCAACATTTGTATCAATCATATCCTGAGGTACTAATAAGTCTTCTATTAAATATTTTATTACTCTGTCTTTTACTAATTCTTTTGACATTTATTTTTCTCCTTCCGATTCTATAACATTATCATAATCATTTCTATATTATAGTATACTACATTAATTGTTTTTTCAATCTCTTACAAAAATTATTTTTTTATTATCTTCCTTATATTCCCTTTTTTATTACAATCTTGTAATCGCATTGATTTAAAAAATAGTTTATATTTAGTATAATAGAAATGTAGCACATATTTTTATTCAATATATTAATAAAAAGTATATTTGAAAATGTAATGTATGTTAAATCTAGGAGGAATATTATGAAGTTTAAAAAACAAATTAGCTCTATTATTGTATCTACAATGCTTGTACTTGGAAGTATGAACCTTTCTTATGCAGATGGCACAAATGTAGTTACACTTGGAGCTAACTTATCAGAATCTCAAAAGCAACAAATGCTTAATTACTTTGGAGTAAAAAAAGACCAAGTCTTAGTTTTAGATGTAACAAATGCAGAAGAAAGACAATATTTACAAGGTGTTGCAACAGAAGGTCAGCTTGGAAAAGTTACTATATCTTGTTCATATGTTGAACCTACTAAAAAAGGAAATGGAATTAATGTTAAAACAGCAAATTTAACTTGGGTAACTAGCTCAATGATTGCTTCAACACTTACAACAGCTGGACTTGAAGATGCAAATGTTATCGCTGCTGCTCCATATCCTGTAAGTGGTACTGGTGCATTAACAGGAATTATGAAGGCATTTGAAGATGCTTCAGGAAAGAAACTTGATGAGACAAAGAAAGAGATTGCTTCTGAAGAATTGGTAGTTACAGGTGATTTAGGAGATGATATAGGCCAGGAAAAAGCAACTGGTGTAATGAATGATATAAAAACAGAAATTGTAAAAAATGGAACAAAAGATACTAATCAAATAGCAAATACAATAAACAATGTTGTAAATAATTACAATATTACTATTACACCAGAGCAAAAAGAACAAATTAAGGGTGTAATGAAAAAAATAGCTGACCAAGATTATGATTACAATAACATGAAAAATACATTGGACAATGTATCAGATAATGTAAATGAGCAATTAAAGAAATTAGGTGAAAGTGTTAAAGGCTCTGGTATATTAGACACCATTGGTGGATGGTTTAGTGGAATAGGAGACTGGTTCTCTGGTTTATTCTCAGGTGGAGATAAAAAAGATTTAGGAATCTTAAATAACACTAATGATGAGTCTCTTGGCTCTAATGCTGTAATAAACTCTACAGAAGGTGTTCAAATAAATCCACAAGATAATACTAATTCAAATAATGATAGTAATTCAAATAACTCAGAAAATGATAATACAACTAACAATGAAAATAAAGATAACTCTCAATCAAATAACGAGGACACAAATAATTCAGAAAATCAATCAAATAACGATGATTCAGTTGGTTTTTTTGAAAAAATAAAAAATTGGCTTTCAGGCTTATTTTAAAAATCAAATAAATAAAGAAAAAGAATTGCCTAAAATAGAAATTTTCTATGAAAGGCAATTCTTTTTCTTGCAATAAATTTTTATTACTCACTCATCTTTTTAGATTTATCTATGCATGCACATATAGCTTTTATAACAGAGGCTCTAAAACCTTCTTCTTCAAGTACCTTAACTGCCTCTATAGTAGTTCCTCCAGGTGAACATACCATATCTTTTAACTCACCAGGATGTTTTCCTGTTTCAAGTACCATTTTCGCAGAACCCATAACTGCTTGTGATGCAAATTTATATGCTTGTTGTCTTGGCATACCTGCAATTACTGCTGCATCTGCCATAGCTTCTATAAATAAAAATACATATGCTGGTGCTGAACCACTCGCTCCAATTACTGCTTCTATAAGATATTCTGGCACTACTTCAGTATTTCCAAAAGAATTAAATACTTCTGTAACTGCTTCTAAGTCTTCATTGTTTATATTTCTATTTATAGAAAGAGAAGACATAGCTTCATTTACAAGAGCTGGAGTATTTGGCATTGTTCTAACTATTTTCTTATCATTTCCTATTATTGACTCTATATCTTCTATAGATTTTCCTGCTGCTATTGTAACTATAATTTTACTATCATCTATAAAATCTTTTATCTCTTCTAAAATATCATCATATATATCTGGTTTAACAGCTACAATCACTATATCAGAGTTTCTAGTTACTTCCTTTGAATCTTTTGTAGTTTTTATTCCAAAACTTTTATATATTCTATCAAGAGTTTCTTGACTATATGCTGATGCTATAACCATATCAGGTTCAACTAATTTTGAATTTACTATCCCTCCTATCATAGCGCTTGCCATATTTCCTGCACCTATGAATCCAATTTTTTTCACTATAGTACCTCCTTATTAGCTAATATTAATAGTTAAAATTTAAACTTCTTTAATTGTATCAGATTTCTCAAATGGATTTGGGATACTTACAACCAAAATCTTTACTAATTTATTAGTGTAATTAACCCAATTATGATTGTTCTTTTCACTATTATAGTGTATTGTGTCTCCTGGATACATTTCTATTTGTTCATCACCCAAAAATACTGTAAGAGTACCCTCTAGCACATACACAAACTCCTCACCTTTGTGTACATAACAACAAATATCTTCATTACTCTTACTTGGAAGAATTTCAATTAGTCTTGGCAACATTGTTTTTTCTTTTAAATTAGATGATAAATGATAATGTATAAATGTTGAATTTTCTACATCAAACACTTCTTTCTCATAACTTCTCAATACAGCTCTTTTATGCTCTTTTGGCTTCATAAAAAAGTATGTTAATTCTACATCTAATACACTTGCTATTTTTCCTAAGGAATCTGTTGCTACGCTTGTCAATCCTCTTTCAAGCTGTGACAAGAAACCAATTGATAAGTTTGTTTTTTCACTCATATCTTTCAGTGTCATTTGTTTTTGAGTTCTAAGTTGTTTTATTTTTGCTCCTATGTCCTTATTCAAAACCATCACCCCTAAATAATTTTAATTTTTTCATAATATAAATACAAAAATATAAATATAGGCTATTATACCTATTTTATTTCACTCTTTAAAAATTTTATTAGTATTACTATAATTTATTATTTTTGTTTTGTCTATATTTTTAAGATTTATTTTTCACATATTTTTATATAACTTTGCCAACTAAATATCTATTCTTTATAAGTATTTATTTTTTATATAATAAAACTTAAGTTATTAATATGATTCAATATATTATCAAAATAATTCATAATAATGTATTAATCTTATTAATATATCTTATCTAATCAATATATCTAAATTATATTTTATATGTTGCATGTCTTATTTAAATTTAATTATTAAAAATTCAAATTATTATATTATTATTTCTACACATTATTACATCCTTTTTTATAATTATAACATAATCTTACAATTTAATGACATCTATTCAATGTCTTTTTTTACTCTGCAACATCTTCTATTTTACAATTTAATATTATACATATTTTTTAGATACAGACTTGTCAATTTTTAGATTGTCAAGTGTTATTGAAGTGCTTTATGTCCTCTTAAAATACATTATCTAATTTTTTATTTAATAAGAATTGCTTACTATAAGAAATATAACATCATCTTTATAGGATTCTTTTAAATATATCTCTATTCTAAATAGAATTTCTTTTTTTGTCAAAATTTCTTCATTCTTTAATAATTAATTAATTACTTATAAAATAAGTTAATTATCTATACAAATTTTATCATTTTTGATAAAATACAGAGAAAAAATTAATTTTAATCGCTAATTTCGCCAAAATATATCTTTATTTATATTAGTAAAATAATTATAAATTTATTAAAATATGTTTGTAATTCATAAATTTATTTTTATTAAATTAAAAATTATGTAAAAAAAGTGAGATATATATCTATAGAAAATTTTTCCTATAAATATATATCTCACTTAATAAATATATATCTCACTTACATAAAGACTTATTCTATATAAAAACGCCATAAAAAATCTTTCGCCTCTTCTGCATAATCTATATTTATACGCTTACTAGTTTTTATATCTATATCATCCTTACTAAATACCTTTACTCCTTCATCATCATAATAAAAATCACTTATATATAATTCTTCACCCATTATACTCTTGCTGTTTAGACTTCTATCTATTTTTAGAGCCTTACAAAGCTTTCCTGGCCCATTAGTAATATTCTTTATTTGATATTTACTCAAATTATTATAAGATTTATTGTATCTATTTATAGATATCTCATCTAAAGAAGTTATAGATTCTACACCTCTTATTAATACACACTCTGGTGTGTTTTCTACATTTGCTGATAAATTTAAACAGTTGTACATCCCATAAATTAAATAAACATATATATGCCCACCATCTAAATATAATGGCTTCGTTCTGTCGGTTTTTTTATCACCATATACATGTGCTCCTTTGTCATTTATACCCATATAGGCTTCTGTCTCTATGATTTCAGTAACGATTGTTTTATCTTCATACTTTCTTATAAGATATTTGCCTAATATTGATTTGGCTAAATCAATACCATTTTTTCTAAAAAAATCCTTTTCCAAAACTTCACCTCATAAAATTTATTTGCAATAAACTAAGTCTAGCTAAAAACATAAATAAAATCAACTTATTTTATGATTGTATACAAATAATAGATTTCAATATTTATTATTTGTATATATCAAAAAATTCTATTTCGAATTTTTCAATATTGTCATTATAATTTGAATTATCATAGACTTCTTCAACCACTTCTTTAATTGGGAATATAATCTTCACTTCAGTCCCTTCTCCTACTTTGCTGTCTATGTAAATTTCCCCATTTTGAATTTCAATCAATGATTTTGTAAGACACAATCCTATCCCACTTCCAAATTCATTTGATATACCACTATTTTCAATTTGTTTAAATCGATTGAATATGTCACTCAATTTATCTTTTTCTATACCTATTCCAGTATCTTTTATAAGTATTTCTACTGTCTCACCTTTTTTATAGATACCTACAAGAATTTCTCCACCTTCTAAAGTAAACTTTATAGAATTTGATAATATATTCAATATTATCCTTTCTATAGATTCTGGGTCAAGCCCTACCCTCATAGTTTCCTCATTTGTATCAAAAATCAAATCTATTCCCTTAGACCTAGCATAACTGCTAATAGATGTAACTATTCTTTCTGTTATATCGATAATATCAAAATTAACTGCTTTAATCTTATATATCTCTGACTTAACTTGAGAAATATTTATTATGTTATCTATTAATCTCAATAATCTAAACATATTTTGTTTAGTTATTTGTATATGTTCTTTTAGTATATTCTGAAAATCTATTATTTTTCCTTTTTTATAAAGATTTTCGACAAGTTGAACTGAGCTGTATATATTATTTAAAGGAGTCTTAAGTTCATGAGATATATTAGCATAAAACTCCATCTTCATTTGGTCATATTGTCTCTGTTTTATTAGTGCTTTCTTAAGTCTTTCAGACTCTCTTTGTACACTCAAATCTTTAATAATTCTAACTCTACTTCTCTTTTGTCCAAAATACAATGTTCTTGATATCATCTTTACTTCTCTAATATGATTATTTTCGTTTACTATGTGAATGCTCTTTTCTCTCTCTCCTATATTTAAATTATTTATGTATTTTTTTACTAATATATTTCTATATTTTTGCGTTGTGGCTCCTAATACATCACTAGAAATTCCAAATAATTCTCTAAAAGCTCTATTTGTATATAGAACTCTTGATGTACTTAAATCTTCAAGAAAAATAGCCTCTGGTATAGCATCAAGTAATTTTTCGTATATTATCTTTTGTTCATTTGCTATTCTAAGTATATTTATCTCTTTAGTTATATCTCTAAATGTAAGCAATTTAAATAGCTTATTATCTGACCAGTAGTCTCCAACTCTAACTTCTTCAACACGGTCTTCACCATCTATATCAGACATTACAAAATTAACTATACAGTTTGCTGTATCATTGTAACTTACTATTTCAGCTTTCTTTTCTTGTGTAAGATTTAATCTTTTAAATTCTCTATTATCAAAGAAATCTATATTGAAAGTTTCAAAATACTGTTCTAATGTCATACCAACTAAATCACTGGAATTACATCTAAAACTCTTTTCATATTTCTTATTTATACTAATTATCTTATTCTTCTTTATACCACCTTCAGCACTCCTCACAAGTATAGGGGATGGAATATTTAATATAATGTTTTTGTAATCTTTATTTATATGTCTTATTTCCTCATCCATTTTGATTTCATTTGTAATATCATTTAAGCTTATTAAGTAATTACTTTCATCTTTATTATTACTTAAACTCAACAAATAGATTTTATCATTTAATTCTACCTGATTGTCGATTATACTTATATCATTGTCAAATTTTTTTAATTTTTCAGCTACATTTTTATCTTCTTTGACAAAAGTTAATATTTTATAAAAATTACTCATATCTTTTGAAAATTCATCTTTAAACTTATTATTTGTATAACTTATATTAAAATCATAATCCGTTACTATCCATACGTTTGGTATTGTATCAAGAGCTTGTCTCAATAACTCTTTCCTTTGGTCTATATAATTCTTTAATGTTCTTTGTATAGTCATATCTTTTTCTATAGCTAAATTTATTTTACTTAATTGCTCTGACTTTCTACTTAATTTTTTATTTATATAATCAAGCTCGTAATATGGATATACTATTCTATTATTGAGACTGTATACATATACATAATAAGTGTGGTTACATAATAATAAATACACTACTCCTATTAATCTCTCTGTATCTACTACACTAAAATAAATTGCTATAAATCCTATAATAGTTGTAAAAAAAGCAAAATATGATAAATCTTTTATTAACTTATAGTGTTCAACTGTGCTATCAAGTTTATTCAATAAATATATCAAATTAAACAACGACACGACAATATTAACTAATATAATAATCATATTCCAGTTAAAATCACTAAAAATATTTCTTATAAAATAGTCTACTATGACAAAAGCACTATAAAAGATTAATACAGGGCTTATTCTCAAATTTTTTACTTTAGAAATGGTTAAATATATAAAAGTAGACATATTAATTATACTTAAATTTAGTAATACAATTTGGAATGTTTGAAGTTTTAAATCTGCTACGCCTAAAATACTTACAAAAACTAATACGAGACACCCTGACTTTAATATATTTATAAATTCGTCTTTTTTAAAACTAGTTATATAAACTATAGAGTATCCAAATATCCAAAGTAAAATTATCCTATACATATTTATAGAAACTGTATACAAATTTATATTTAAAAGTGCAATAATCAAAAATACCCCATTAGCTAGTATATAGACCTTATTCTTGCTTAAAGTTCCCTTAGATTCCATATTCCCCACCACTTCTTCATTTTTATATAGTTTTACCTATAAATATGTTACCACAATTCTTCCAAAAAATTTGTCACTTTCTAGTTATAAAAAAAAATGAGTAAATATTTTTAATTTTACTCATTTTATAGATTTTGTATATTCAATTTAAAAAGCTGGAACTATACTTCCTTTATATTCATCTTGTATAAATTTTTTAACTTCTTTACTGTTCATAGCTTCTGATAAAGCTTTCATCTTATCACTGTCTTTATTATCTTCTCTACAAGCTATTATATTCACATATGGAGAATCACTTGACTCTATTACTATAGCATCCTTAGTAGGATTTAAGTTAGCTGTTAAAGCATAATTAGAATTTATAACTGCTCCATCAACATCCTTTAATACTGTTGGTAATTGCTCTGCATTCATTTCTTTTATTTGTATATTTTTAGGATTCTTAGTTATATCTTTTTTAGTTATAAGTTCTCCGTCTTTTACTTCTATTATTTTATTTTTTGCTAATAATTTAAGCGCTCTAGCTCCATTAGTTGCATCATTTGGTACAGCTATAACTGCTCCATCTTTTATTTCATCTAATGACTTAACTTTTTCTGAATAGAATCCCATTGGCTCTATATGAACTTTAGCTGTATACGTAAGTTTATATTCTTTCTCCTTAACTGTTTCCTCTAAAAATGGAATATGTTGAAAGAAATTTGCATCTAAAGAACCTTCATCTAAAGCTGTGTTTGGAAGTACATAGTCATCAAATATTTTTACTTCTAAATCATATCCTTTTTCTTTTAATAAAGGTTTTGCTACTTCCAGTATCTTTGCGTGTGGATTTGATGAAGCCCCTACTAGTATTTTCTTATCCTCTTTGTTTGAACAACCAACTGCTGATATTGCTATTGCTGACACCAATGCTACTGATAATAATTTTTTTAATTTCATTTTTTACTCCCCCTCTTTAAAGTTTTTATGATTAAATTATTTTAGTTTCTTGTAAGCTAGATTTCCTATACCTTGTATTATCTGAACTAATATTACAAGTGCTATTACTGTATACACCATTACTGCTGTATCGAATCTTTGATATCCATAAATAAGTGCTACATTACCTAATCCTCCAGCTCCTACTGCACCCGCCATAGCTGTATAACCAAGTATAGATATTATTGATAATGTAATTCCAGATACTATTGAAGGCATAGCTTCTTTTATCATAACTTTAAATACTATTTGTCTCTTTGTAGCCCCAAAAGATCTTGCAGCTTCTATCAATCCTTTGTCAACTTCATTTAACGAACTTTCTATAATTCTAGCGATAAATGGTGCTGCACCAATAGTTATTGGTACTATTGCAGCAGTTTCCCCTATACTTGTTCCAACGATTAATCTAGTTATTGGAATCATTGCAACTATAAGTATCATAAATGGGAAACTTCTAAATATATTTACTATAAATCCTAAAACACTATTTATTGTGCTATTTGGTTTTAATCCATCTGGTTTTGTAACTACTAATATGATTGCTAGTATAAATCCTAATATTGTTGCTACTATAGTTGGTACTATAACCATATACAAAGTTTGTAACAATGCATTTGGAAATAGTGTTGTTAAAAAGTCGATTAAACTATTCATTTATCATTTCCTCCCATCTTATGCCTTTACTAGTTAGATATTGTTTTACTTGTTCCCCACTTTTATCTGAAACATTTATGATAAGTGAACCTAAAATATCTTCTTTAAATTGTTCTAATTTGCCAAATATTATAGATACATCTATATTTAGTTCTCTTGCCATAGTCGTTATAATAGCGTCATTAGAAATATCTTTAGGGAATAGTATCTTTATATTTGTTCCTTTTGGTAAAATTATACTTTCTTCACCTATTAATTTTCTAAGTCCCTTAGTATTTCTTAAGAAAATCTCTTCTGTATCTCCTACCTCTAGTACTTCTCCATTTTCCATTATTGCTACTCTTCCACAAATCTGTTTTATAACTTCCATTTGATGAGTTACAACAATTATTGTTATTCCTAATTTTTTATTTATATCTTCAAGTAATGAAAGAATTGATTTTGTAGTATTTGGGTCTAATGCTGAAGTTGCTTCATCACAAAGAAGTACTTGTGGATTTAGTGCTAAAGCTCTGGCAATTGCAACTCTTTGTTTCTGACCACCACTTAAGTTCCTAGGTTTATCATTTTTCTTTTCAGATATACCAACCACTTCTAATAGCTCCAAAACTCTTTTCTGTATTTCTGATTTTGTATATCCAAAACATTCTAATGGTAATGCTACGTTATCAAATACAGTTCTTCTCTCAAGTAATGAAAAGTGTTGGAAAATCATGCCTAGTTCTTTTCTTAAATCTCTCATTTGCTTTTCATTTAGTGACTTTACTTCCTTATCAGAAACAAGCACATTACCTTCTTGATATTCTTCTAAGCCATTTATACATCTAAGTAGTGTTGATTTTCCTGCTCCACTATGACCTATTATTCCAAAAATTTCTCCAGATTCTATTTCAATACTTACATCTTTAAGTACTTGAATCTTTCCATAATACTTATTAACATTTTTTATGCTAATCATAAAATTTCCTCCCTATTATTATGCTAAGTTTTTATGTTTATCCTCGCTTATGTATTTTAATTTATATATAACAAAATAAAAGCCTGAGTATAAACTCAGGCTTAGAAAGCTATTTATACTCATCTATCAACTATATTAGTTGCAGGATTTAGCACCAATGTATATAAAATATACTGGTTGCCGGGTTTCAAAGGGCCAGTCCCTCCACCACTCTTGATAAGACGTTATTTAATTTAAAATTTAATTCGATTATCATTTGTTGCTATGTTATATATGATATATTCATTAATAATATTTGTCAATAAATTTATTTAAATTTTTTATTTTTTGTTTTTCTTAGTTAAAAATAAATAGATATCTTTTATTGACTTTCTAGTATCTAAATCTTTGTATTTTCAATAGTTATATGATATTATACAATTATTAATTTGTCATTAATATAAAAAATATGAAGCCCAAAAAAGATAATACTTTTAGGGCTTCTATATATTGTAAAACTTTTTTATTTTCTAACTAGATATTTACTCTATTATTTTTTATTATTTCCTGTTATTCCTAGTCTATCATTCATATCTTTTATCATTTTTCTAAAACCACTACCTATATCATTTCCAACATCTTCTGTTCCATGAACTATCTTCATAAAGTCATTTTGACCTTTTTTCATATCTTCATCAGATACATTATCTAATTTTTTTATTCTCTCATCTATATCTTTTATTAATCTTTCACCTTCAGTTATTAATTCATCATTCATTTTCTTTAATTCTGTATCTTCTGTTTTACCATCTTTTTTAAGAGATGTTACAAATGATTGTATTTTATCTCTACTATCTTTATATGCAGCCTTCACATCAGCTAAATATTTTTCATTTCCTGGATATTCTTTATCCTTAAACTGATTATTTATACTCTCTGGAGTATCATAAATAGAATATCTATTTAAACCTGCTATATAATCATTATAGCTTGTTGAATAATAATTCATATAACCTTCATTATTATTTACTGATTCATTGGGATTTTTCCCTGCATTCTCACTTGGTTCTTCTGTTTTTTTAGTACATGCAGTCATTCCTATAGCTAATACTAACGCTAGTCCTACAAATAAGGTTCTTTTTAATTTCATTTTTATTACCCTCCTAGATGTTTTGTATTACAAAAAATTTAAATATATTTCTTTCTTAACTTAGTATTTCTATATTTTTATTTTTTATTTACTAAAATTAAACAAGATATAATTTATTTTTTGGGAAATTATAATAAATAAGTAACTAAATAAAAAAAATATATTTTTATTATTGATATTGATTATCATTCATAGTATAATCTAATTAATTGATATTAATTTTCATTTGAAGGAGGTTATCTTTTATGTCTTGTTGTAATTCACAATTTTGTTGTAAAAATAAAATTGAATCATCTTATATAAAATGGCTTTTAGAAGTTTTAGGTCCTGTCTTTTTAGGTTCTAAACCTGCTGAAATAATAAATATCTCATTTACTGATGTAAATAGAGAGGAAAAAATTAGTGATATTTACAAATATCTATATAAATGTAAAAAGATAGATTTTATAGTTATTGATAAAAAGAAAAAGGGATTAAAAATCTTATTTGTAAACAAAAAAGCTTTATCAGAAAGGCTAAAATGTAAAAAAACAGTAAATTTTTTAAAATTTCTGGGATACAAACAAAATACAAATGTTAATGCTTATTTAGAACATTTAGTAGATAAGCTTAAAGGTGATACTTTTCCTGATGAAATAGGAATTTTTTTAGGATATCCTCTCAAAGATGTGATTGGATTTATGGGATATAGTAATTATGAAGTTTCTATGATTAAATATTGGAAGGTTTACGGAGATACAAAACAATCAGAAGACACATATTCTAAGTTTTTACTTCATCGTAAAAAAATGAGAAAGTTACTAGACTACATAAGTGTAGATAAAATAGTAAGTTGCTTTTAGTTGTATTTTTATATAGTAATAAAAAATACACCCTTTTACTATACTGTTTCCATAATAAAAAGGGTGTATTTTCTAATTTAACATTCTAGTTTTGATTGTACAACATGTCTTTAATATCTATTTTCTTCTCTTGCATTCCATTAGACATTAAGAATTCTTGTGTGTCTTCTAACTCTTTTATATCTTTATCTGTTATTTTAGAACTAAAATCATACCAAGAATACATTTCTTTAGTTTCATCTAAAGATAGCCCCACTTCTTTAGATACAACATCCATTACTTTATCCTTGTTTTCATCCATATATTTTAAAGTCTCTTCATGAACTTTCATAAATCTTTTTACTAACTCAGGATATTTTTCAGCAAAATCATCACTTACTGCAGTAACTATTATTCCACTAACTAAGCCTTCTCCATTTACAATCATCTTAGCACCTGAGTTTATTGTTTTTAATGCTGTTGGACCTGCAAGCATTGCTACATCAGCACTTTTGCTTTCTAATGCAGAAGCAGCACTAGGAATATCCATATTTACATATTCAACATCATCTATAGTGTAACCTTCCTTAGCAAGTGCTGCAATTAACAATTGATGAAGTATAGTACCCTTTGGTCCTACTATCTTTTTGCCTTTTAAATCTTTTATAGATTTAATATTTTCATTATTAGTTATAAGCATATATCCTTTTGGTGATCTACTGTAAATATTTGTAACTTTAAGACCAACACCATTTGAAGCAGCTATTATTGCAGATGTTCCTCCTAATGCATGTAAAAAGTCTATCTCTCCTGCAGCTAGTGCTTGAGTTTGCTCTGGTCCTGTTGTCAATTCATGAAAATTAACTTTTATATTGTCTTTTCCAAATTCCTTTCCAAATAAATCATCCTTTTTTTCAAGTATACTAGGAACATTAAGTGGTGATTTCACATAAGTCAGATTTATTTCCTTAGGTAAACTAGCCTCTTTTTTTGCAGGTGCATCTTTCTCGTCATTTTTTGTTGAGCAACCTACAGTACCAACCAACACCATTACTAAAGATGTCATTACTGCTAAAATCTTTTTGTTTCTCTTAATCAATTAAAACTCCCCCAATTCCCTTAATATTTCTTTTTTTAAGCTTATATAATAGCTTTTTGTTAAATCTCTATTATATTCATCTTCGACACTAAACTGTTTAATCCCTTTATTTTTACTAAAAACAATTATTTTCTTTGCTATTTCCATAGCTTCTTCTATATTGTGAGTCACAAATACTACACCTTTTTTAGTATTTTTATGGATATTTACAACTTCTTTTTGCATTTTTCTTCTTGTAAAGTAATCTAGTGCCGCAAATGGCTCATCCATCAGTAAAATATCTGGATTGAAGGAAAGTGCTCTTGCTATACTTACTCTGTGAGCCATCCCCCCAGATAATTCATTTGGATATGAATTTTTAAACTTTTCAAGTTTCATCATTTTTAAATACTTATCCAAATCAACCTTATTTTTATTCTTTTTTTCAGTATGTAAAAGTATATTTTCACTCACATTCAACCATGGCATTAGTCTGCTTTCTTGAAATACTACACCTACTTTTGGAATACATTGTTTATCATTATTGTAAAAATATACATTTCCACTAGTAGCGTTTTCAAGACCTGCTAAAATTCTAAGTAATGTTGTCTTACCACATCCACTCTCCCCTAGTATAACAGTGATTTCTTCGCTAGATATATTTAAAGATACATCATCAAGAACCAAGTGTTCCTTATTATCAACTAAATATTTTTTATGTATATTCTCTAACAAAAATCCATTTCTAACCATTTAAATCAACCTGCTTCCCTTTACTAAACTTTGTTATTGCTTTTGAAAATAGATAATCTGAAAGTATACCTAAAAATCCAATAACAAAAATTCCTACCAATACAACATCAGTTCGTGACATGTCTTTTCCATCAGAAATTAAATATCCTAGACCTGAAGAAGCTGCAATAAGTTCTGCTCCAATTATAGCTCTAAAACTATATCCAAGACCTAAACTAAGTCCAACAACAATATCTAACATAGAATTAGGAATTATTATTTTATAAAAAATTCTCTTTTTAGATAAGTTAAAAGATTTACCTACTTCTATTAATTTATTATCGCAATTCTTTATGCCTTTCAGTGTATTTAAAAATATAGGGAAAAAAGATGCCAAAATGATAATTATAATTTTGGATTCTTCACCTATCCCAAACCATAAAATCAGCATTGGAACTAAAGCTAGTGGAGGTGTACTTCGCATAAATTCAAAGAGTGGTTTGAAATATTCATACATTTTTTTATTTACTCCAAATATAACTCCAAGTGGTATTGCTATCAGTGAACTTATAAAAAAACCTATCAATATTCTTTTTATACTAGCATAGGCATTTAAGAAAATAGAACCATCGTATATCATTTTTATGAAAGTATCTAGAACCCTTTCAGGAGGAGGCAAGATATAGCTACTCCATATTCCCAGAACACATACAATTTTCCATAAAATTAAAATTATTAAAAAAATATAATATCCTTTGAATTTTTTATGAATTTTCTCAATCATATAAGACTCCTTTTAATATATCTATCCCTGCTACATTTTTTATTTTTTAAAATCCTAAAGAGTGATTAAACTACATTATAAAATTTAATCTATACCAATTCTCAACCCACCTGAATTCATTCTATCAGAAGGCGTAGAATCTGTTTTTAAGCCAGACAATCTTTCAGATGGTTGTATAATGACTATTTGTCCAGGTTCAACAAATTCCATATGATAAGATTCCCCAGAAGTCTGACCAATAAAAGTCTTCCATGATAATTTTGCTACTTTTGGATATGGTTCCCTTCCAGTCCAGGCTACTAATGCATCTGGGTCTACACAACAAGGCCCTTCAAGTATTAGAGGATTTCCATCTGTTATTATGGCGACATCTTGATTTTGGCTTGTTTTATTTACTAAATGTGTAGTAAAAAGCCCTTTTTGAGATAGTACCCCTGAACCAATTAATTTTACACTATAATGCAATTGTTCAGAAAATGCCAATAAATTTTCGCTCTCAACATAAATTGAATCACCTGGATCAATCGATATTACATCTACATGATAAGCATTTTGAGCCAGGTAAATTTCACCTTCACCTTCAACAACCATTATTGGCATTTGTTCTCCTGTTAATGACCTTTGAACATGCCCTAACAGTGCTCTTCCTAAACCACCACCATTATTAGGACCAAGTAATAATTTTTCAAAATTAAAATTTCCTTTAAAGGCTACCATAGCACCTTTTTTTGCAAAAAATTTGCCACTTCCCCTTGCTATACACATAAGCTCATTTGTCACATCAAATTTAAACATAATATACATTTATATTGCTTTATTTAGCAATAATCCCTCCTAATCATATATTTGTCTATAATTATACATTAAAATTACAACATAGTCTAACCTACTTCAAACATGAAATTTATTATTTGTATAAAAAATAAGAACCTGATAATAAAGTAATTTAACTTTTTATCAGATTCTTATTTTATCTATCTCTTATTAGTATTACAGCTCTTACTACTTGAGCAACCAGAACAACCACATCCGCAACTGCTACCATTCTTTTTTGAATTTTTAACCATATGCATTATGGCTAACGCCATCAATACTACTACAATAGCTGCTATAATAAATGTAGCCATATTCACCACTCCTTATTTATATGAATTAATTTTTCATATAACTTAATTTACCAATTTTTTCTTTTTTCATATTTCTATTTGAATAAGTTAAAATTATCAATACTACAGCTACTGCTATAACTATAGATATTATTGCCCCAGCAATACTTCCTCCAGTTCCTAAAATTAAACTTCCAACTTGATTGATAAGAAGAGCAACTATATATGCTGTTAAAGTTTGGAATCCTAATGTAATCCATGTCCATTTCCATGAACCCATTTCTCTTTTTATAGCTCCAATAGCTGCAAAGCAAGGTGCACAAAGCATGTTGAATGCCATAAATGCAAATGCACTAGCTACTGTAAACATACTTGCAACTGAACCAAGAAGTGCTGGGTCTTGCTCTGTCGCATCTGATATACCAAATAAAACTCCAAATGTCCCAACTACATTTTCCTTGGCTACTAGACCTGTAACTGTTGCTACTGATGATTGCCAGTTTCCAAATCCAAGAGGTGCAAATATTGGTGCAACTATATTTCCTAAACTAGCTAATATACTATCTCCAGCATCTACCATTTGTAATGACCAGTTAAATGATTGCAAGAACCAGATTGCTCCACAAGCTACAAATATAATCGTACCTGCTTTGATTATGAAGGCTTTTCCTCTATCCCACATATGTATTAAAACACCTTTTGCACTTGGAACATGATATTGAGGTAATTCCATAACAAATGGAGATGGCTCTCCTGCAAATAAGCTAGTTCTCTTTAATATAATTCCACAAATGATTATCATTACTATACCTAAGAAATACATTGATGGCGCTACCCATGAAGCACCTCCAAATAATGCTCCTGCAAATAATGCTATTATTGGTATTTTAGCTCCACATGGAATGAATGTAGTTAACATAATAGTCATTTTTCTATCTCTATCATTCTCTATAGTACGAGTTGACATAACTCCTGGAACTCCACAACCTGAACTTATAAGCATTGGTATAAATGATTTTCCTGAAAGACCAAACTTACGGAAAATTCTATCCATTATAAAAGCTACACGTGACATATATCCACAATCTTCTAATATTGATAATAATAAGAATAGAAGCATAATTTGTGGGACAAATCCTAATACAGCTCCAACTCCACCAATTAGACCATCAACTACAAGTCCTTGTAACCAATCAGCTACATTTAAAGAAGCCATAAAATTACTTACATTTCCTTGAATAATTTCTCCAAACAGTACATCATTAGTCCAGTCAGTTGCTATAGCGCCCAATGAACTTACTGCTATATAATAAACTCCCCACATTATAAGTGCAAAAATAGGTAATGCTAATATTCGGTTTGTTACAATCTTATCTATCTTGTCTGATACAGTTTCCTTACCTTTTCTATTCTTCTTTATTATACTTGAAATTATTGAACTAATAAATTCATAACGATTTGCTGTTACTATACTTTCACTATCATCATCCAATTCATTTTCACAATCTCTAGTTATTTCTTCTATGTTATTCAATATTGTTTTAGAAATATCAAGTTTTTGTATAACATTTTCATCTCTTTCAAATAACTTTATAGCTAACCAACGTGTTTCCATATCTATATATGGAGTTTTTTCTTCTATTATCTTTTCAATTTTTTCTATTGCTTCCTTACTTTCATCAACAAAAGGCAGTTTGAAATCTAATTTATTATTACTGCTTGCAAGTTGAATTGCCTTTTCAGCGGCTTCCATAATCCCTTGACCTTTAACTGCTGTCACTTCTACCACTGGGCAACCTATAACCTCAGATAACTTTTTAATATTTATCTTATCACCATTTTTATTAACAATATCCATCATATTAAGAGCTATGACAGTAGGTATACCCAATTCTAAAACTTGAGTTGTAAGATATAAATTTCTCTCTATATTTGATGCATCTACTATATTTATTACTGCATCTGGTTTATCGTCTAACATAAAATTACGTGTAACTACTTCTTCTAATGTATATGGTGATAAAGAATAAATACCTGGTAAGTCTACTATCTCCACATCTTTATTTCCTTTTAACTTTCCACCTTTTTTTTCAACTGTTACTCCTGGCCAGTTCCCAACATATTGAGATGAACCTGTAAGCCCATTGAACATTGTTGTCTTACCACAGTTAGGATTTCCTATGAGACCTATTTTTATTGACATTTCCATTCCCTCCATTATTATTTAAGTACATAACTATTCATGATACAGAAAATCATTCTCATTATATAATTGCACTAAATCCATTCCAATTAATTAATTTTATTATTCCACAATGATTTTTTCTGCATCTGACTTACGAATTGATAGTTCATAATCTCTTACAGTTATTTCAATTGGGTCACCAAGAGGAGCTACTTTTCTTACAAATACATCAACACCTCTCGTAATTCCCATATCCATTATACGTCTTCGTGTGGCTCCTTCCCCCTCTAACTTCTTGACTTTCACAGTCTCTCCACACTTAATATCCTTTAATCTGTTCATATCATTACCTCCCTATATTATTATTCTACTTGCCATCTTTTTGTCTAATGCAACTCTAGTATCTTTTACATCTATTATTAAATTCCCATCTATCTTAGAAATTATTTTAACATTTGTACCTACTACAAAACCTATACTATTTAAAAAAGTTCTTGTCTTGTCACTTCCTGAAATCTTCTTTATAACTACTTCTTCTCCTGTATTTGATAGTATCAATGGCATCATATAATATTCCTCCTCTTAAACTAATTTAAATTTATAAGCAATCGTTATCTCATATATAAATTACAATATTTTATCTTAAATTTTAGTCAGTTAAAATAATTACCTATGTTTTCCTTCTTTTTACAATTCTTAATTTTGATTTAAGTCTATCATAATAGTACGAACTTTGCAAGTGATTATTATGTTCTTTTGAGTTTTTTTCTCAATTGATTTAATCTATTAATAATTTCAATAAAAACTCATACAAAAATAAAGATGCTTTAAGATAGTATATTTAACTATCTTAAAGCATCTTTATTGTGTAGATGTTTTCACATTATTTATACATCTTTTTCTTCTTTTTTAAAAACTATTTTCTCAAAATCTTTTACAGGCATTGGTTTAGAAAATAAGTATCCCTGTACCATATCACATCCAATTTGCTTTAAAAAATCTAATTGTGAAATGGTTTCTACTCCTTCTGAGATTACCTTCATTTTTAATTCCTTTGCCATTCTAATGACATTAGATATAACAATTTTTTCATTATTACTCTCATCTTTTTCTGTAAAAAATGCCCTATCTAATTTTAATATGTCAACAGGTAGTTCCTTTAGAAGATTAAGCGAAGAATATCCTGTTCCAAAATCATCCATAGAAATCACAAACCCATTTTCTTTTAGATGATTCATTGTGTCAATTAAACCGTCTATATTATCTAATACTGCTGTTTCTGTTAGCTCTAATTCTATAAAATTTGTTGGTATTCTGTATTTATCTACAATTAGTCTAAACTTCTCAACAAAATTACTATTTACAAAATGCATTCGAGACAAGTTAACAGATATAGGTACAACTTTTTGACCTTCATCCATCCATTCTCTAATCTTTTTACATACTTCCTCAAATACATAGAAATCAATATTTACAATAAAGCCATTTCTCTCAAATACAGGAATAAATTCTATTGGTGGGATTAGTCCTTTCTTTGGATTATCCCAACGGACAAGTGCTTCAGCCCCTATAATCTGGTAATCTAAAAGACTATATTTAGGCTGAAAATATACAATAAATTCTCCATTGTTAAGAGCATCTATCATTGTATTTTCAATTTCTTTTTCTTTTAGTATTTTCTTATGCATTTCATCATTATAAAAAGCAAATGAATTTTTATGACCACCTTTTATAGTCTTTCTTGCAGTATTTGCTCTATCCATAATAGTGTTTATATCTCTATCATCTTTATTTATTTTGTATATACCACAATCTAAAATCAACTTATAGTAATTTATCTTATGATTACTAAATATCTGAACTTTGTTATAAATGCTATTTAGCCTTGCTTTAATATCTTCATCTGTCTTATATCTAATAAGAAGAACAAAATGGTCAGCAGAAACTCTTGCAAAAATTTCATCCTCATGCAATTCACTTGCAATAGTATTTGATATATGTATTAAAGTATTATTTCCCACATCATATCCAAACATATCATTTATGTACTTGAATTTATCAACATCCATATAAAATAACACATATGATTCTGGATTGTTTTTAGCAAATAATTTCTCTGCATTTATTTTAAACTTCTCTATACTCGCTGCTCCTGTTAATGAATCTGTATATGCAATTTTCTTTAGAGAATCCTCTTTCTTTTTCTTATTGTAAATTATATATTTGATGGCAATTAAAAACATAATACAAATACACATAATAATTTGTAATGAATACTCTTTAAAAATGATACCAAATGGTACCTTATAAGGCTTATTAATGGTGTTAGAATATATACTGTCATTTAACTGTTCATCAGTAATTTTGCCTATTGATTTATTTAAAATTGATATCAATATTGGGCTAATTTTATTTGATACTCCTATACACATTCCATAATTAGTATCTAAAACAGATATAATCGATAGATTATTACATTTTCCTTCCTTTAAGAGTTCATCAAACTGATAAGAACTAAGTACCATTAGGCTTGCTTTTCCTTCATCTATGGCATCTAAACAATCTTCTATAGACTTATAAGATGTTGCTTTGGCATTTTCAAAGCTTTTTTCTATGTAAGAATCAATAGACTTATAACTACTTGTTAAAGCAATATTTAAATCATTATTGAGATTAGTTCCTAGTTTTCCAACCATAACTATAGGTATATTTATGTATGGATTTGTCAGTTTCATACCAAATCGTTTTTCTTTATCATCTTCATTAATTGAGCCACAAAGCATATCTGCCTTTCCATTTTTTATGTAATTAAGACTCTCATTATAATTTTTTGTTTCAATATAGTCAAATTCTATTCCACATTTTTTTGATATAATTGACATTAAGTCAGAACTTATACCTTTAAATGAATTACTTTCTACATCATAATATTCAACAGGAGACCACTCAGAATCGTATACCATAGTAAGCTTTGGATTGGCTTTAATAAAATTAATTTCTTGACGAGTAAATGCTATAGAATTAGTAACATCTCTTTTAAAATATTTTTTATATAATTCCATATCATAGTACATATCATTCATTTTTAATTCTTTTAAAGCATAATCTAATTCTTTTACTAAATCAGTTTTCTCTTTTGTAGTAGCTAAATAAAAAGGTTCCATTGAAAACTTACTAACTATCTTCATTCCTTTTGCATTTACAATACTTCCACAAACAAAAGCATCTGCTTTATTTTTATTAACAGACTCAATTAACTCATCGATAGAATTACAATATATATATTTTACTGAAAATTTATTTTCTTTTCTATACTTCTCAAATGCAATATTATGAAAATTACCTTTGAGCACAGCCACTCTCATATTGTTAAATGAACTTATATCTTCATAAAACATATTGTAGTTACTTTCATTTGTATATAATGCACTATATTCATATCCTGAACTTATTTTAGGAAAATTAAATATTTTACCTCTTTCATCATTACTCTGTAAAGGTCCAAGTAAATCTATCTCACCGTTTTCTAATCTATCTAAACATTCTTCCCAAGACCCTTTTACAAATTCATATTTCCATCCTGTATACTTTGAAATTTCTTTTAAATAATCATAACCATATCCTGTATAAGAATGTTCTTCGGATGAAGATATAATTCCATAGTTATCACAATATCCAACTCGTATTTTTTTTGAATTTTCAGACTCATCGGCAAAACATTGAACACTATTAAGACACGATACAATAAGCAAAAATATCAAAGAAAGTACTAAGAAGTGCTTTTTAAATGCTTTCATATTTAAAAACCTCCAATTTGCCAACTTACTTTAACTTATTTAGAATTTCAGTTGTAACTACTTTTATTGTAATGGTAAATATATCAAATTGCAATATTCTCATATAATATTCTTATTCAAGTACAAAGAATTTTCTTATTGTTTATTTAAATAAATAGTATTATAAACTCATTAAAAATCATAAAGACATAATTAACACTATAATGTCAATTAACTATATCTCAAAAATATAATAACACTAAAATCTAATGGCACTACTAATATTTTCAAATATCAATAGTGCCATAAAACTTTTAAGATTAATTAAATCTTTTATATATTTTATAATATGCTATACTAAATATTTATCTAAGAAACTTTTTTCTTTAGTACTAAACACTTGTGCTTGAACATCAGAATAATTTTTTGAGTATGTATCAATAAAACCATGATTTGCATCTAAAATCTCGATTTGAACATTTTGTTTTCTAAAAAGTTGGCAAAAAATAGAATCAACATCAAATGAATCATGTTTTGCAAACACTAACAAGGTAGGACATTTCGGAGTTACCTCCATATAATCTCTAATTCGAGAACCATAACAACAAACTATACCATCGCAAAGAGAG
Source organism: Clostridioides sp. GD02367 (assembly GCF_045900275.1). Lineage (NCBI taxonomy): Bacteria > Bacillati > Bacillota > Clostridia > Peptostreptococcales > Peptostreptococcaceae > Clostridioides > Clostridioides sp. GD02367. The sequence goes on from NZ_JBJODK010000013.1 coordinate 57,503, forward strand.
TCTTCACTACATCTCCATGCAATAGTCGCACCAACACTATATCCTATAACAAGTACATATTTGTATTCTGATTTTAAGTCATTTATAAGTTTTTCTACTTGTTTATAAATATCAAATCCAACATTGTCTATAAAAAAACCATACGCCTCTTGAGATTCTGAATAAGAAAAAACTTTCCTATCTCCCAAAAGCTCTGGACAAAACACATCATATCCATCTTTATAATACTTTTGACAAACATCTTTTATAAAATTATTAGCTCCATAAATTTCATGTAGTACAACAATAGCTATATTACTTTTATGTATATACTTAATCAGATTGTCCACCACCTGTCGATATTTTTTACATTTAGTTTAATGTATTCTTTTAAGTATGTCAATTTACTATCTCTAAAATCTGACTTATAAAATAATCCGTTTATTACAACAAACTTTCTGCAAAGTAAAAGTGACTAAGTAGTAAAAATCAACACTCATGTAACAATATTACACAAGATATGCAGTAGGCATGACCCCCAGCCAGTTAGTTTTTCGAATATATTTACATCAAATTAATTTCATCATTATATAAATTAGAGATAATAAAACTAAAAGATTGATTTCATTAAAACTATATTTATACTCATTTAAATATTTACAAGATTATAGCTATAAAATACAACTATTAAAAAGGAGTATATCCTTATAATTTTAAAAATCATAAATGATATACTCCTAAAAATCTACTTAACTTATATTAAATTTATTTTCCAAAATATCTATTTAATAATCCTAAGAATGCTTTACCATGTCTAGCTTCATCTTTACACATTTCATGTACTGTATCACGTATAGCATCTAATCCTAATTCTTTAGCTTTTTTAGCTAATTTTAGTTTTCCATCAGTTGCTCCATACTCAGCGTCAACTCTAACTCTTAAGTTTTCTTTTGTATCTGCAACTACAACTTCTCCAAGAAGTTCTGCAAATTTAGCAGCATGCTCAGCTTCTTCAAAAGCTATTCTCTTATAAGCTTCTCCTACTTCTGGATAACCTTCTCTATCAGCCTGTCTACTCATTGCTAAATACATTCCTACTTCTGTACATTCACCAACAAAGTTAGCTCTTAATCCTTCGATTATTTCTTCGTCTACACCTTGAGCTACACCTATTCTATGCTCATCAGCCCAATTTTTTTCGCCTTTCATTTCTTCAAATTTATCAGCTCCAACTTTACATACTGGACATTGTGCTGGTGCAGCATCCCCTTCATGTATATATCCACATACTGTACAAACAAATTTTTTCATAATTACTTTCCTCCTAAATTTTATATATCAAATTAAATTTTTTATTTATCAAGTTAGTTTATATATACCCGAGGCATATACCTTTAAACAATTTTTTTAAAGTTTTTTCTAAACACTTACTTTCCTTGTGTTAACAGTATGTTTCTATAATAATGTCCTTTTAGTTTTATTAATTCTTTATGATTTCCAGATTCTAAAATTCTGCCATTTTCTAAAACTATTATATTGTCACAATTTGATATAGTACTTAATCTATGTGCTATGATTATACTGGTCTTTCCAAAAGTTAAATTATTTATTGCATCTTGAATCTTGGCCTCTGTTGCTATATCTATATTGCTTGTAGCTTCATCCAAAATAAGTATAGGTGCATTTTTTAATATTGCTCTAGCAATACTTATTAACTGTTTTTGACCTTCGCTTAAATCCTCACCCCTATCTGATAATACAGTATTATATCCTCTATGCATTTTCGTTATAAATTTATGTGAATTTGCTATTTTACTAGCATATATAACATCTTCATCAGTAGCCATTAGATTCCCATATCTTATATTTTCCATAACTGTATCATTAAATATATAACTTTCTTGTGGAACTACTCCAAAACAAGTTCTTAAATAATTTCTATCAATAGAATATATATCTTCACCATCTAAAAATATGCTTCCTTTATCTACTTGATAAAAATTTGTAATTAGATTTATAATTGTTGTTTTCCCACTACCAGTCTCTCCTATAATGGCATTTGATGTGCCTGCCTTTATCCTTAAGTTTATATTATCTAAAATCTTCTTTTTTGAATTATAAGAAAAACTTACATCTTTAAACTCTATCTCTCCATTTGAAAAAGAAGAATTTAGATTATCATTCTTGTTATCATTAAACTTGTCTTTAAATACATCCTTTACTTCTTTTTCCTCTTTCTCATCTATAATCTCAAAAACTCTTTCACATCCTGCTATTGCTGAAAGTAATGTATTAAATAGATTTGCCAATTCATTCAATGGTCTTGTAAATTGTCTTACATAGCTTAAAAAACTAGCTATAACTCCTATAGTTATAATATCTTTAGACGCCAAGACTCCACCTATAATACATATAGTTGCAAACCCTATATTGCTAATTACATTCATAATAGGCATTAAAAGAGATGTATAGATTTGCGATTTGAGTGAAATATTCAATAGTCTATCATTAACTTCCTTAAAATCATTTATAGACTTTCTTTCATAGTTAAAAGATTTTACTACATTTATATTAGATACCATTTCTTCAATATGAGAATTTAACTTCCCTAACTCCACTTGTTGTTGTTTAAAAAGAACTCTAGTCCTCTTTGCTATAAAGTTACTTAGAAACATTACTATTGGTATTAATATAATACTACAAAATGTTAAAATTGGACTTAATATAAACATCATAATGAAAGTCATCAATATATTTAAAATTCCTGAAATTAATTGTACTAATGAATTTGAGATTCCTGTGCTAATATTATCAACATCATTTGTTACCCTGCTCATAATATCTCCAGTAGAACTTTTATCAAAGAAGGTTATTGGTAGATTTTTAAATTTCAAAAACAAATTACTTCTCATCTCTTTAACTATACTTTGAGATAGTCTAGCTGTACATATCCCCTTAGACAGTTTAACTGAAAATTCAATTATATAAAATGAGAGTAATATAATTATGCCTTTTAAGAAAATGGACTTCGAATACGTATCAATATTTATTATGTCAACTACTTTTCCAAGAGTATATGGTATTATAGTTGATATAATAGAGTCGATTATTACTAGCAAAAAAATGAATCTAGTAATCTTTTTGTCTTTTTTAAAGTATATAAAAACTCTTTTAAATGTTTTTTTAAAATCTTTAGGCTTCTCTTTTTTCTTTAATCTACTGACCTTTTGATTTCCAGTGCTTAAATTCAATATACTTCCTCCTTAATTTACATCTTCATTTGCTAAGTTCTGCAACTCAAAAATTTTTTTATAAATTGGAGAACTAACCAGTAAATCTTCATGTGTAGCAAATCCAACCACCTCTCCCTCATCTAAGACTAAAATTTTATCACAGTCAATTATAGAGCTAATCTTTTGTGAAATAGTTATGATAGTACATTTCTTATTTTCTTTGTCTCTTAAATCTTTTATATAATCTTTTATATTCTTTCTAATAGTTGTCTCTGTATTAATATCCATTGCACTAAAACAATCATCAAGGATTAATATTTGTGGCTTTTTAGCTATAGCTCTAGCTATCGTAATTCTTTGTCTTTGTCCTCCTGATAGGTTTTTACCCCTTTGAAATAAAACTTCATCATAAGAATTTTCAAGTTTTGTTATAAATTGATTTGCATTTGCTATTTCGCACGAATTTATAACATCTTCTCTACTTATATCCTTATTTCCCATAATTATATTTTCTAGTATACTTTTCCCAAACACACTACTATTTTGAAATACTACACCTATTCCCTCTCTTAAACTTTCTTCAGAAATACTGTATATACTATTTCCTCCAATCTTAATATCTCCTTTATCAACTATATATAATTTTTGAATTAAATTTATTAAAGAAGTCTTTCCTGAACCAGTCTGACCAATTACACCAATGTTTTGACCTTCTTCTATTTTAAAAGATACATTTTTCAATATTTGTTCATCCGTATTTTTATTATATGAAAAATACACATTTTCAAAAACTATATCACCACTTGTAAGTTTAAACTTCTTTTCTTCAATATCTAAATTTACATTTTTCTCAATTATTTCTTCATTCTCATCAAGCAAAACTTCACTTACTCTTTCATATGAAGCTTTTGCTCTAACAAAAACATTAAAAACATGTGAAATCATTATAAGTGATGTTAATATCCTAGTCATATAATTTACATAAGCAACTATAATTCCAATTTTAATTTCCCCTGAATAAACTAAATATCTTCCAATTAATAAGATTATTATTATGGAAACATTAATAATTATTGTAATTGTAGGTCTAAAAAATGACATCATTGTTGTAGCTTTTCTACTGTTTTGGAAAAGCTCCTCATTTAACTCTTCAAAACGTTTGCTCTCATAATCATATCTGCAAAATAGCTTAACTACTTTTATGCCACTTAAAAACTGCCTTAATTTTGAATTTATCTTATCTGTACTTTCTTGTACATTCTTAAATAATCTATAGCCAATCTTCATATTGAGTAATATTATAATAAATATGATTAAAACTGCAACTAAGATAATTATTGACATCTTTAAATTTAATTTTATAGCTATAATTAAACTTCCTATACACATGATTGGTGATTTTATAAAAACTCTCATCATTCCATGTACGAATTGTTGTATTTGATTAATATCATTAGTAATTCTTGTTATTAGTGAAGCTCTACCAAATTTATCTATTTGTTTTAATGAGTATGTATTTATCTTTTCAAACACATCCTGTCTCAAATCATAAGAAAAACATTGAGAAACTCTTGCTGAGATTATACTTCTTATTATTGAAAATATTGCACCTAAAAAGGTTATACCTATCATTAAAGCTCCTGTTGATAATATGTAATCTAAATTCTTATTTGAAACTCCTATATCGATTATTTTTGCCATTATAGTTGGTTGAGCTAAATCACAAAAAGCTTCCAGCGTCAAAAAAAATACTGCTGTAAAAAATAACACTATATATTTTTTTATGTATTTTTTAAAATACCTCATTTAATCATCCCTTCATAGAATTTTCTCATTATCAAAAGTATATCATAATGGCTAATTTAATTGATTGTATCAATTATAAATATTTGTTTTATTATTAAATTTTATACTATACACTTTATAAATTATTTGTTTTTATTTCCTATATTTATATATATTTATAGCATACTATTATATATAATATATATGTATTAAAATTAAGACAAAACTTTAACTTTACTATTTGTGTAAAAAGTAATATAATTTAAAATTGATTATAAATCTAACTTTTTCTCTATCAAAATATTTTAGGAGGTGAGACATTTGAAAAAAACTAATAGTTTAAAAGAAGTTTTAAACTGGAATAATATCAAGAATTTAAAACCTTCAAATGGTTTAAAAAATATATTAGAAATTTTTAAAAATGACCTAAAAGATATACGTGGAAATTATGCAGTACTTGTAATAGTTGTCGGACTTGCTTTTTTACCTTCTTTGTATGCCTGGTTCAATATAAAGGCATCTTGGGACCCTTATGGAAGTACCGCTAATATGCTTGTAGCAGTAACAAATGAAGATAAAGGAAATGAAATAGCAGGTCAGAAGATTAATGTAGGAGACCAATTAATTGAACAACTTAAGGATAATAAAAGTTTAGGTTGGCAATTTGTAGATGAAAAAACCGCTCTTGAAGGTGTTAAAAAAGGTACTTATTATGCATCACTTAAAATTCCAAAGAATTTTACAAAAGATTTAACATCATTAATTACAGATGATGTTAAAAAAGGTGAAATTATTTATACAGTAAATGAAAAAATAAATGCAGTTGCACCAAAAATTACTGATAAAGGTGCTTCTACAATACAGTTGCAAGTTAATCAGACTATAGTGAAAACAGTAAGTGAAATTGTTCTTGGTATATCAAATGGAGTTGGTGCAGGAATTGAACACAGTCTTCCAAAATTAACAAAGGTTGAAAGTTCTCTTATCGACCTTCAAAAGAGATTCGACCATATAAATAAGACTGTTGATTTAGCCTCTGATGCTACTTCAAAGTTGTCTGATACAGTTAAAGATATTAAATCAGATTTACCTACAATTAAAAAGACTTTAAATGATACAAAACTGTTATCAAATGATTTAAAGAAATTCTTAGAGGATACAAATGATAACTTAGATGAACTTTCTCCTCTTATAAAATCTGATTTAAATTTAATGGTTGACCTTTCATCTTCTGCTTCTTCTCTTACACTAAATTTAATTGATGCCGTAAATAATGGAAGCGAAGATGTACCTAAGTTGATAGATAATTTATCAGAAAAGCTTTCTAATTTACAAGCTTTAAATGATACATTAGAAGACTTTTTAACTAAATTAAATCAGCTTACATCAAACCATCGATTGGATGATGTAATAGATAACTTAGAAGACTCTAACAATAAAATAGATTCTTCTATATCAACATTGAATGACATTAAAAACAAGGTTATATCTGGGCAACAACCATCTATAAGTGCATTAAATAACGTTTTAAGTTTATCAAATGGTATCGGAAGAATTAATTTAAATATTTTAAATAATTTTGATTCAAAAATATCAAAACCTATAAATAGCATATTTTCAAACAGTATAAAAGTAGCAAATGATATAATCACTGTACTAGACAAGGCAGAAGCAAAACTTCCAAAGGTTGAAGAAATACTGACTACTTCTCTAAGTCTATCAGGAAATGCACAGGAAAGTATATCATTAATAAGAGAAAAACTTCCTCTAGCAAAAGGAATGTTGGATGACTTGATTAATAATTTAAGTAAGATTAGTAATGGTGAAGATATGAAAAAATTAGTCAGCTTACTTGAAAGTGATATATTAACCAAGTCTAACTTCTTAAAGGAACCTGTTGAAGTGAAAACAGAAAAATTATATCCAATTGAAAATTATGGTTCTGCAATGACACCATTTTATAGTGTTCTTTCTACATGGGTAGGTATATTGCTTCTTTCTGCATTATTATCTACATCTGTACATGGAAACTATAAGCCATATGAAATTTATTTTGGAAGAGGTCTTACTTTTCTAAGTATAGCTCTTATTCAAGGCTTCATAATCGGAACTGGAGATATACTATTATTAGGAGTAACAGCAAAGCATCCAATTTTATTGATACTTCTGCTTATGTTTACTAGTATGGTATTTAACTTTATTGTTTATTCTTTAGTTTCTGTATTTGGAAATGTAGGAAAAGCAATTGCAATAGTACTATTAGTAGTTCAGATTGGTTCTTCTGGTGGTACATTCCCTATACAGGTTACACCTACATTTTTCCAAAGAATAAACCCTATAATGCCATTTACCTATGCAATAGGCGCTACAAGAGAAGCAGTAGGTGGTATATATGCTCCAAATTTAACTAAAGATATATTAGTTCTGTTGTTATTTATGATTCTATCTATTTGTTTAAATGTACTTCTAAAAGGACCTATAAACAGAATTATAAAACCATTCAATGATAAATTTGGTGATAGTAATTTAACTGGTCATTAAAAAATCAATTCTGTATTTAAATATATTTTTTAGAAATAGTACTTAATATTTACATTGAAGGTAGTAACTTCTCAGTTACTACCTTTTTTAACTTCAAAATTAAAATTTATTATGTAATTTAAATGACTGATATTCATTCATTGACTTTAAAAATTCCTTATGTTATTATGTACTTGAAATTATAAGGAGGATACTATATGGCACGTATTACTAAAGAACCAAGTGAACGTAAACAAGAAATTTTAGATACTGCAATAAAATTGTTTTATGAAAATGGATATGAGAAAACTTCTATAACTGATATTGCAAAACATATGAATGTCGCACAAGGATTATGTTATCGTTATTTTCCATCAAAAGAAAACCTATTTGACAGTGCTATAGACTACTATGCACAGACTTTAGTGGACAAAATGTCTACTATTATAGACAATGCAGATAAAACATTAAAACAAATTATTGAAGAAGTTCCTACATTTATTGATATAGAAACTGATGATAACCTTTACTATAAAGTATGCCATGGAGAAAAGAGTAAAAAAATTCATGACCAATTATCTTTAAAAATTTGTGAAAAACTTATTCCTATAGTAAAAAAACAACTTGAATTAGCTAACTCACGAGGAGAAATTAATGTCCCTGATGTTGACACAACAACATACTTTTGTGTATATGGTCAACAAGGTATATTATTGCGTAAAGATATTTCCAATAATGAAAAATCAGAAAAAATTCGTTCATTCCTAAGTTATCTTATGAACATCTAAATATATCCCTGCTTAATAAACAGGGATATATTCAGTATTCAATATAACTTACATAATTTAATTAAGATAATCAATTATTCCTGAGTTTAAATTATACAGATATTCAAATCCTTCCTCAGCTAATAAATTGCATGCAGTAACACTTCTATGACCACTTCTACAATAAACCACTACTTTCTTATCTTTATACTCATAAATTTCATCTATATTATTGATTAGCTCCTGTAAAGATATATTTATAGCATCTTCTATTTTACATTCTCTAAATTCATCTTTAGTTCTTACATCTAGTAATAAAATATCATTTTCATTTTTCATCATTTCTTTAAGTTGTTTCTTACTTATATTCTTGTACATATGTCTAAGATTCCTCCATTTTATTTGTATATGTTACTTATACCCTTTATTCTTCATACAGCAACAAATATTCTTTTTTATTTTTCTCAGCTATACAAAAAGGTATACTTATTAAAAATTTTTTATTAATAATAATCTGTTGATTTAAATAATTAAGAATGTTATGCTAATTATAAATTATTAAAAGGGAAAAGAGGTAGTGTAATATGTTTAAGCAAAGGCTCTCTAAATTATTATCTAGTACATTAGTATTGAGTATGTTATTTACTGCTGCTCCAAATATTACTTTTGCTGATAGTAATATAAAAGATAACTCGGAGAAATATCAAAGTTCTGACATAAAGCTAAATGATTATAGCAAAAACTCAGAATCTTATCCAAAAACTAAAGCTCTTGCTAAAGAGAAAATTAAAACTTTATTATCTAAGTATGGAATTGAAAATGCTCAATATGCTTTGATTGATAATGGTAAAATTGAGATTTCTGGTAATGGTGGAGTCTACAGTAGACAAGATAATAAAAATTTAACTAAGGATAATATGTATAATATTGCATCTATCAGTAAAATATTTACTACTACTGCTGTTATGAAGTTAGTAGAAGAGGGAAAAGTAAAATTAGATACTCCTGTTGTAAATTATATACCTGAGTTTAAAATGGCTGATGAGAGATACAAGGAAATCACTCCAAGAATGTTATTAAACCACTCATCAGGATTAATGGGAAGTTCTTTAAAAAATGCTCTTTTATTGGGAGACAATGATTCTTATGGTCACGATAGTTTCCTAGAAGAATTAAAGAAACAAAGATTAAAGGCTAAACCAGGAGCTTTTTCTGTCTATTGTAATGATGGATTTACTTTAGCTGAAATTTTAGTGGAAAAAGTATCTGGTATGCCATTTACTAATTTTATTTACAAGTACATAAGCAGTCCACTTAATTTACAAAATACAAAAACTCCAGAAGATAGTTTTGACAGCTCAAGACTTGCAAAAGCCTATGTACCTTATTTTGAAGATGCTGTACCACAAGATAATTTTAATACTATAGGTGCTGGTGGTTTATATTCAAGTGCAGAAAATTTATGTACATTTGCACAAACATTTATGAAAAATTCAAATGGTATTCTTTCACCTTCTTCAATAAAAGCTATGGAAAACAAAGAATATTTAAACGGTCTATGGCCTGAGGGAGAAGATTCTATACTTGGATATGGCTTAGGATGGGATTGTGTAAACACTTATCCATTTAATCAATATAACTTAAAGGCTCTTACAAAAGGTGGAGACTCTTTACTATTCCACAGTAATCTTACAGTTCTTCCAGATGAAAATATGGCAGTTGCAGTTGTTTCTTCTGGTGGAAGTAGTCAACTTAATGAAATAATTGGACAAGAACTTTTACTATCTGCTCTAAAAGAAAAAGGTAAAATTAAAGAAATAAAACCTGATAAAACATTCAGTAAACCACAACAAGTTAAAATGCCAAGTTATTTAAAAGAAAACAGTGGTCTTTACGCTTCTTCAAATATGATAAAAATTGACGTTAATGATAATGGTACTTTAACAGTGTCTTCTCCTTATCTAGAAAATGGACCTGAAGATAAGTATGTATACATAGGTCAAGATAGATTTGTATCTGAAAAGGGTAATAGTTGCTTAAAATTTGTAAAAGAAAAAAATAATATTACATATTTAAATATGAGCTCTTACGATGATGTCCCTGGATTAGGTCAAACGGCAAGTTTGTATTATGTAGCTCAAAGAGTAGATAATAATGATATATCAGATAGCGTAAAAGAAGCATGGAAAAAAAGGAATGATAAAGGCTACTATATAGTAGATGAAAAATATACTTCTCAACACTATATGTTTGGTTCTGTAAAAGCAGTTCTTGGTCTTTCTGACGGAACTCCTGGTTATATAGCTAATACTAAAATAGCAGATGAAAATAACTCAAATGCTTTTATAGAAATACCTGGTGTGATGGGACGTGACTTAGCTGATATTAAACTTCATAAAGAAAATGGTACAGAGTATTTAACTTTTGCCACACAGACATATGTTAGTGAAGATTCTATAACTAATTTACCATCAGAAAAATCTTTTACATGTGAGTTAGCATCTAATGGTTATGCAAAATGGTATAAAATTGGTGACGATATAGCAAATAAAAAAATAGAAGTTAATCTTCCTCAAAATTCGTCTTTTGCTGTTTATGATGATAAAGGAGTTCCTGTAAACTATTCTTTAGTTACAAAAAATAATAGAGTTAGATTGCCAAAAGGAGGCGTAATTGTTTTCTCAGGAAGTCCAAATGCTAAATTTGAAGTTGCGTACCAAGATGAAGTAAATGCAAGTACACTTACAGGAACTGATAGATATGAAACTTCTATTAAAATAAGTCAAGCAGGTTGGGAAAATGCTGAAAATGCAGTTTTAATAAATGACTCAGCAATTGCAGATGCTTTAGCTGCAACACCACTTGCATATAAGAAGAATGCTCCTATATTATTAACTGGAAGCTCTCAAATAAATGAAAAAACTTTGACTGAATTGAAAAGATTAAAAGTAAAAAATGTGTACGTAGTTGGTGGAGAAGCTTCTGTAAATGAAAAATCATTAGATACTATAAAATCAAATAATATTTCTGTATCTAGAATTTCAGGAAATGATAGATATCAAACTTCTATGAACATTGCTAAAGAATTGAATAATATTAGTAACATATCAAAGATTTCAGTAGTTAATGGTGAAAAAGGATTAGCCGATGCAGTAAGCATTGGAGCTGTATCAGCTCAAAATGATATGCCTATAATACTTACTAATGAAAACAGTAATATAGATGAAATAAACAACTTGTTTAAAAACAAAAAAATTGAGAAGTCTTATGTAATTGGTGGAGAATACACAGTTTCTAAAAATATAGAAAGTAAACTTCAAAATCCACAAAGAATATCAGGTAGCACTAGAAATGAAACTAATGCAAAAGTAATAAAAGAATTTTATAAAGATTCTAAGATAGACAACTTATATGTTGCAAAAAACGGAATCAATAAACAAGATGATTTAATAGATGGATTATCTGTTGGAGTTTTAGCTGGAAAAACTAAGTCTCCTGTAATATTAGTAGGAAATTTATTAGATTATAATCAAAAAGAACTATTTAAAACTATGAGATTTAAATCTGTAACACAAATTGGTGGAAATGGAAATGAGAATTCATTTAAACAAATCAAAGAAATAGCTTAACATGTTAAAAAGGGCTATATTTAAGTAATATTACTTAAATATAGCCCTTTTTTATCTATTTATCATTCATACTCAATAGTTTATCTAAATACACTGACTTTAATTGCTTACTAGCTAAAATCTTTTTAGCTGGTTCAAGTTTTAAGATGGCTGATAGTATAGCTCCCATAGCTCTATGACTAGCTAAGGCATTATTATCAAAAATTAGATTTTGTAATTGCCCTTTTTCAATTGCCATTAGAACTGCTCTATGTACTGAGTTTGCTGGAGTTATTATCTTTTCATCTCTCTTTAATAACATAATACTATTTTTATGGCAATTTCTAACACAAACTCCACAACCTAGACATCTATCCTCATCAATTTTTATATATTCTTTATCATTTTCCTTGACCTTGCTTATTGCATCTATAGGACATGCAGTTATACACTTTCCACATTTTACACAACTTTCATGGTTTATATTTGGTATAAAACTAGTTGTCTGTACTGGATGAAGATTTCCAAATCTTTTAGCTGCTACTAATGCCTCACAACAACAGCCACAGCAATTACATATAAATGTAACTCCTTTTCTAACATTTTCTCCACATTGAACTAAGTTATGCTCATATGCTTGATGAAGTAACTCTTTACATTCTACTTTATCTACACATCTTGCAAACTTATTATTTATTAAAGAATTTGCTACATTGTCAAATGTCATACATATATCCATAGGAGCATCACAAGCTTTGCCAACATGTTGCATTCTATGTCTACAGTAACACATACTTACACCTATATGAGTCGATTCATCGATTATATGAGTAGCTCTTTCGTAATCTAAAATACTAACTTCATTATCATTAGTCAAAACTTCCTCTTGAACATACACTCTTCCAAGCTTTGTTTCTGTTGAATAAAATAAGTCTTTAATAAAATCTTCCTCTACATTCATATATTGATAGTAAAGTTCTGCTAAAAGTTTTTGGTCTATATCATGTCTTGTTCTCATCATAGCAAACTCAAAAAAGCCAGCCATTGGAGGAGGCATTATATATTTTTTCCCTTTATTATCTTCTATATCTAGTATCAGAGCCTTACTTGCAAGTTTATCTAATACTCTATATGCTTCACTTTCACTTACACTCCAGATTTTAGCTGCTGTTTTTACTCTAAAAGGCTTTATTGGAAGCTGAGCTACTAATTTTGCTTCTTGTTCTGTATATAATACATTTAGTATTTTGTATAATGTATCTGATGGTGGAGCCCCTTGTGGAAACTTGTTTATTCTTTCCTCTAAACTTTTATACATGTTCTTAGCAGTTATATGAGAAATAGTAATCACCTTCTTTTTCTTTTGTTTTCCAATAAAATCAAATATTTATACTTATTTATAAATACTTTATCTAACCCCTTACCTTATATAATACCAATTCTTTCTAAATAGTTAAATACCTCTAGTAATTTATTTATTAGATTTCTTATATAAATAAAAAATCGTTCAATTTGTATAATAATAGTTTATACAAATTAAACGATTTTAATAATATTTTATATATTTAAAAATTACTTTTATACTTAGATACTTTCTCTTCTTATATTATCTATTATATTTTCTTTGTTCAATTTACTCATTGGTATATAAGCTGCTATAAAAGTTATTATAAAAACACTTACTATACATATAGCTATTGCTGCCCATGGTATGACAGGGGAAAACTCAATTACACCTGAAATAAGTTTATTCATAACTAGAGTCATTCCAATACCAATTGGTATCCCAAATATTAAAGACAGTATACCATAAATAAAACTTTCTAAATATATCATTTTTCTAAATCCATTAGGGGTAACTCCTATAGATTGTATTATAGCAAGCTCTCTTTTTCTTAGATTTATACTTGTACTTACTGTATTTAGTATATTTGTAACACTTACTAGAGATATCACTACTATAAAACCGTATACAAATATTTTGACAACTTTTAGATTTTGTTTTTCTTCTTCTCCTCCTACACTTTCATCATGGAAGTTAAAATTATTTTTATCAGCTAAAGATTCTATTTTCTTCTTAGTCTGAATATCTCCTCCTAAGTCGATAAATATAAGACTTTTATTTAATTTTAGACCTAAATTTTTAGCAACTTCATCATAAGTTATAAATTGCAAGCCCATATTTTGATATCCCATTCCTAAACGTTCTTCATCAGTTATCGCAAGAATTTTAATCTTCATTTTTTTACTTGAACCATTGTCATCAAGATATTCACAATTTAGTGTATCTCCAACTTTGTAATTAGTTAACTCCACTATCCCTTTCTTACCTCTAGATTCAAAGTAGCTTTTTCTAACTAGTATCACACCATTTTCTTTAATTGCTTTTTCCTTATCAAAAGAACCTTTTACTAAATTATTTGTTTTATTTTTTATTGCAAACTCTCCTGGAAAATTTAATTCATTATTGCTAAAGTCGTATTCATAACTATCTCCACTCTTATGTTGTTGATAATACTCCTTAATTAAATCCTCCTTGGATTTATTTATTTTATTTTCACTTACTTTTATAGACATAGATTGACCTGTTGCGAATTCAAAGTTCTTTATTTCAGGAATATCCTGTAGTTTACTTATGACATCATCAATAGGTCTAGCTGTACCCTTTGCAGTTAGATACAAATCATAGTTTCTTTGAGAACTTCTAATTTCCTCACCTCTTAACAAAAGCAATGTAAATCCACTAAAAGATATAAATATTATTATACTTATCATTAAAGAAAAAAGAGTCACTATGAATTTTTTTCTATTTCTTTTCATATTTTTATATGCAAGTACTCCTTCAGTCTTAAAAATAATTTTAATAAGCTTTGAATCTTTAACTTTTCTCACTTTATACTCTCCACTGTTCTTAATTATATCAAGTGGAGAAACATTAGAAGCTGCTATTGCAGGTAATAGAATTGATATAAATATTGTAAATAAAACTATTATTATACTAACAATAATTATTATTGGGTTATACACTATTTGTAAACTCATCTGTGTAACAATCGATTCTGTAAAATACTTATTTATGGTTTTAAATAATAAGTCTATAGCTATTGTTCCAGATATTAATCCTATTGGTATTCCAATTAAACTAATTATAATACCTTCTATAAAGACTAACCTTTTAATTTGGCTAGATGTAGCACCTATAGAATTTAATATGCCAAACTGTTTTTTTCGTTCAGTTATAGAAATACTAAAAGAATTATAAACTGTAGCAATCGTGCATATAATTACTAATATAGTTACTAATGCAATTATAGATTTTACAGAACTATTTATATTCTCATATTTACTGGCGCCTTGTAATCTCAATAAATGTTCATTGTATTTTACCATATCAGAAATTGATTCTTCATCTTTATTTGGATATATGTTTTTGCTTATTTTTTTACTTATTTTATACACATCTTTAGGATTTTTTACTGTTACTGAGATGTTCATTGCTCCTTTATAATCAATCATAGGATTAAAGTAAGTTATAGCAGTTGTAATCTCATCATAAAGCTCAAACCCGGGCTTTTTAATTATACCCACCAGTTTAAAAGTGCTATCCTTTTCATTTGCTATATAATCACCTTCATGAAATACCATGTTATCAATCTTTTTCTTATTTGAGTCAAACATGTCTCCTACTTTTAAGGTTATTTCGTCTCCTATTTTTAATTTATCATCCATAAGATTAATAACATTTTCACTTAGAACAATTTCTCCTTCTTTAGATGGCAATCTACCTTCTTTTATAGAAATTTGATATCCCTCCATGGCATTTTTATCATACTGTTTTATACTTAATATACCATTCTCACTATTTTCCAATTTAGAATATCCAATTTGCTTAGTAAATGCATGTTTTTCTATTTCAGCTGATTTTGTTACATATTCCATATTCTTTTTGTTTACATCATGGAATGTAACATGAAAACTTCCATCATTTTTTATAGTTTCTCTTACTTGATAATCCATGAAACTTTCAAATATATTTCCTATACCACAGATTAAAGCTGTTGAAAGTATTATCCCAATTATAGTTACAATAGTTCTTCTTTTATTTTGTTTTAAATATCTAATAGTTAGTGATGTATATAAATTCATCTACATCACCTCATCACTTTTTATAATTCCATCTTCTATACCTATAATTCTATCAGCCTGAAGTGCTATGTCTTTATCATGAGTTATCATTATTAGAGTCTGATTGTATTTCTTTACTGACAGTTTTAATAATCCTAGTATTTCTTTTGAATTTTTACTATCTAAATTACCTGTTGGTTCATCTGCCAACACTATAGAAGGTCTATTAATCAAAGCACGTCCTATAGAAGTCCTTTGTTGTTGACCCCCTGATAACTGGTTTGGAAGATGTTTTTCTCTATCGTTTAGACCTAATGTTTTCATCAAATCATTTAAATATTCTTTGTCAATATCTCTATTGTCAAGTTCTGCTGGAAGCAATATGTTTTCCTTTACAGTTAAGACTGGAATTAAGTTATAAAATTGATATATAAGACCTATATTTCTTCTTCTAAATATTGCTAAATCTTTAATTTTCAAATTATAGATATCCACATCATTTATATAAACCTTACCACTAGTAGGTCTATCAACACCTCCTAGCAAATGCAATAATGTACTTTTACCACTTCCACTTGGACCTGTTATCGCTATAAATTCACCTTTTTCAATTGATAAGTTTACATTTTTTATAGCATCAACTTTTGTTTCATTTTTACCATAACTTTTAGTTAGATTTTCTACTCTTAAAATTTCCATGGCTACCTCCAATATTTATATTCTATACTTCATATATTAGACTTTAGCTATTACTATAAAGTGAATTAAATATTACAGATTAGTCACTATTATCAGCATACATTTTATGAAATATTATATGGAATTCTGTTCCTTTTCCTTTTTCACTATTTACATAGATATCTCCATTTTGGCTTTCTATTATGGATTTTGACATTGCAAGACCTATACCTACACTATCTTCTTTTGAACTACTCTTTCCTCTATAAAATCGTTTAAATATATGTGGTATATCTTTTTTATCTATTCCCTCACCATCATCTTTTATTATTAGTTCAGAAAATAATGGATTTTCTTTATATGTCATACTTATATTTCCAAATTCAGGAGTATGCTCTATACAATTTTTAATTATATTCACTAATGCTTCCACAGACCAATCAATATCACCAATATAAGATACATTATCATTTCCTTCTATAGTTAATTTTTGATTTTTAATTTCCATAGGTATTTTCATTGGTTGTATTGCTCTATGTATAAGTTCACTAAATTTTATCTTATCTTTTTTAAACTTTATCACTTTTGCTTCTACTTTTGATAGTTTAAGCATACTTTTAATCAACCAGTCCATTCTATTTAGTTGATTCTTTATCTTATCCAAAAAATCAATTTTTACTTCGCATGGTATATCATTATATAACAAGTCATTCAACATTATTAAAGAAGTCATAGGAGTTTTTAATTGATGTGATATATCAGAGATTGTATTATTTAAAAATATTTTTTCTGATTTTAAAAGTTCAACCTTTTCATTAAGAATTGTCGTCATCTTCAATAGTTCAGTTTTTAAAAGACCTACCTGACCTTCTTGATTTTTATTTTTCATATCAAATGGTTTTCCTTCTGAACTATAGTAAACATACTTAGTCATATCTGATAAATCATTGTACATTACTTTAAAATAGCTAACAACCAATATAAATATTAAAATAAATATTATACATACCAAGATTATATTTATTTTTATCGTATCTAAAACTAATTTAGAAATTATAGGCTCAGTGTTTATTTTAATAGATTTATCATAATTATACTTACTTAATATTTTCTCTCCATAGTCTATATTTCTTATAGACTTTCCTTGAGTTATTATATCTACTATCTCTCTTTCTAAATTTGGATATTTACTAGACAGTGTTCCTATTATAGCTTGATTGTTTTTTACAATCATACCTTTAGTTATATTCATATTGATTATACTAAACCCAATAGATATAGTAATAGCAACAAACATCAAAACAATATACTTACTAAAAAACCTCTTCACTTCTGGATTATATAGAAACATTATTTTCACTTCCTATCCATTTATAACCAAGGCCTCTTACAGTTTCTATGTATATTGGCTCACATAAGTCATCACCTATTTTTTCTCTAAGTCTTTTTATATAAACAGTTAGAGTATTATCATTTACAAAATCATATGTTACATCCCAAAGTTTTTCCAATATTTGAGTTCTACTTAAAACTGTATTTTTATTCTGTATAAGAATTAGAAGAAGTTTATATTCAACTGATGTCAGAAATATTTCTTTTTCATTTTTATATACTCTAGCTTCTAATGTATATATATTTAACTCCCCAAATTTAAGCATTTTTTTAGCTTCTTCTGAAGTATTGCCTTTTCTTCTTAAAACAGCTTTTATTCTAGATATTAGTTCTCTAATTCTAAAAGGCTTTGTTATATAATCATCTCCACCCATATCAAGACCCATTACAATATTTACTTCTTCATCACAAGCAGTCAAAAATATTATTGGAATTTGAGAGAATTTTCTTGTATATTGACACAATTCATAACCAGTTCCATCTGGTAATGTCACATCCAAAAGTATCATGCTATATTCATTAGAAGAAATCATTTCTTTTCCACTTAATAAGTCCTTTGCTATATCTACACTAAATCCTTCTTGCTCTAAAGCATACTTTATTCCAAAAGATATAGTACTATCATCCTCAACTATTAATAACTTTAACATAACTATTTCCTTTCTTTTCATTTTGATTTTAAATTATTTACCTATACAGTTTTTATTATACACAAATACCTTATATACTAAAATATATCTAAAATTACAAAATAGTCACAAAGGGTTATTAAAGCTTACAAAAACAAAAATGTAAGTTATTACTTAACTCTCATAAGAATAATACTAATTTCTTCAAGTTAAGTTACAACTTACATTTTAGAAACTTTAAGTTAAATAATCTAATATAACTATTTAACTATTTAGAATATAATTTATTCTTCATCATACTTCTTATATTCTTCTTCTTTGTAAATATTGTCTTTTTTATCGTCTTCATGTACATCAATATCATTCTTTATATCTTTAACACTATTTACATATTGCATCATTTCTTCCTGAGATACATGTGGACAATTTTCACAATTTATTCTTCTTGAATTAAATTCTTTTACTTTTTTTTTTAATTCTTCATATTCATAATCCTGTTTTTTGTCTCTACAATCACAGTCATAATCAAATTCGTCATACATATAGTCATCATAGTCACTATTTCTATAATAATTTGTATCAACCATTTGAGAATTAGATTTACGATTTTTTACCATCTTATATACAGCATATGCACCCACACCTGTAAGAACTGCTCCTGTGAACATCATTGGTTTACTCATTCCATCATCTTTTTTATGCATTTGTCTTTTCATTAAATATGTTAACATATTTTTTTCTCCTTTCTAATTTTTATTTATATCTATAGATAGTATCTGTATTATTTTGATAAAAATTAGGTTATTTTTAAATTACAATTTTTACAAATATAAATTTATATTTTGTGTTCGATATTATTTTTTATGTTATACTATATGTATAACAGTCTTTTTCATTTATAAAGCATAATGGAGGTTTTTTATGGTTCTAAATCTAGATTTTAATAGTGATAAATCTATTTATGTACAAATTAAAGAAGAAATAACTAAAGCTATAGCTTCAGGAGAATTGAAAATAAACGAATCACTTCCATCTGTGAGAAGTATGGCCGAAAACATTGGTGTAAATTTACATACAGTGAATAAATCTTATAATGAGCTAAAAGAAGAGGGCTTCTTAAATATTGATAGAAGAAAAGGTGCTATTGTTGCTAAGCTACCAATGAAAATAGACAATTCCACTCGTCAAAAAAATAAGCTTGACTTAGAACTTCTAGTAGCAAAATCTTATTTATCAGGTATCAGCAAAGAAGAATTTTTATCGCTAAGTTCAACTTTATTTGACAAATATGAGGTGAAATACTATGAGTAAGATTGAATGTCTATTTACAATATTCCCAATTTTAATTTTGATGTATGCTACATTTTATTTTATGCCATATTTAGTAGGTAATAAACATATTTATGGAGTTTCTATAGACCAAGAACACAAAAACTATACTAACTTTATAATGCTAGATAAGAAATTCAAAAAACTTTTATCTTTAGGTTTTATTATAGACTTTATATTAGTTTTTATTCTAGTTCTTACATCTGATAAATTAGAATTTTCCTATTTTATTAGTATAACTGGATTTTTATTATATGAAAGTTTATTGTATATTCATACTCATAAAAAGGCTAAAAAGTTTAAATCAGAAATTTATTCTATAGAAGGTCATATAGATATGGATTCAAAATTAATAGTAGATATGGATTTCTTAAATAAAAAAGATAAAATAATAAAAAGGTTTAAAATATTATATTTAATACCAATACTACTTGCTTTTGGAATGAGTATTTTTATAGCATCTAATTATAATCAACTGCCAAACTTAATTGTTATAAATTGGAATATAAATGGGACACCTAATTCTTTTATGGAAAAATCATATTTTAATGTGTTTAAATCAATAGGCACTGCATTCTGTTTAATCGTTTTATTATATATAACTTCTATTGGTTCTATAAAGTCAAGAATTAAGATAGATTCAAATAGAATTGAAGAAAGCAGAACTGAAAACATTAAATATCTAAACAAAATTGGTTATTTATTTTTGATATTGATGATTTTAATGACAATACAATTTTTCATTGCTTTTTTATCAATAAAAACAAATTTATCAACTGCTATGACCATAGCAACATTTGTGGTTATAATTTATTTAGTGTTAACATATATTAAGTCTCCAAATTTAAAGTCTAACTCTTCTTATTCTCCAGAAGATGATGAAAAACATTGGATAGCAGGCATCATATACAATAATCCAAACGACCCATCATTAATGGTTGATAAGAGATTTGGTATTGGTTATACTGTAAATTTTGGAAATCCTATAGGAAAAATAATATATATTGCTATAGCTTTACTTTTAATTTTTTCATTGTTTAGCCTAATAAAATCTCTTTTACTTTAAATACCATAAAAGGTATCTTACTTGTATTATTGGGTATTATATTTTGTAGGATAAGAAATATTTCATATTATCATTGAAATATAGTATTTATATTTTACTAGGAATGGAGATTTGCATAATGTTGTCAAAAGCTGAAATCAAATACTTTAATGAATGTGCTTCTGAAATACTTTCTTCAGAACAAGTACAACTTATGAGAACATTTCCTCATCACGGCGATGTTTCATGTCTTGAACATAGTTTGTCAGTAGCATATTATAGTTATCTATTATGTAAAAAATTGCATCTAAATGTTGATATTCAAAGTGTTATTAGAGGAGCTTTATTACATGACTTTTTCCTTTATGACTGGCATTACAAAGGGGATAGAAAAGGATTACACGGATTTACTCATCCTAAAGAAGCACTAAAAAATGCGAATTTATTTTTTCAAATAAATGAAATGGAAACAGACATAATTTTAAAACATATGTGGCCACTTACAATTACGCCTCCTAGATACAAAGAGGCCTTAATTGTATGTTTGTTGGATAAATTTTGCTGTTTGGTTGAGACTTTAAAGATACATTCTTTACTATCTCCTTACCATGTATAGAATATTTCTTTAGCATAGTTAAAATTTAACTTTAAAGAGGTCTTAAGTATTATAACTTAATACCTCTTTATTATTTTATTCTTTAAAATACTATTTTTTTATAATATCATTGTAAGCAATAATATTTAACCTTGATAACTTACCCTTCTTATAGACATGCTTACTACCTTAAATAACAGTAAACCAGCTATCAGATTTATTAGTATTGCTGGTACTACTGCAACCATAAACAATGCTATAAATGAACCTCCAGGAAGACCTACTATTACTTGAGCAAACAATAAAAATGCAGTTCCACTCACAATAGTTCCTATTGGAAAGATTATTGTAGCTACTATTAAGTCTTGCTTTTTATTACTTAAGTTTTTCATAAATGGTAATTTATAAATTATATACATTATCATGAACATTATATTTATTGTAACAGTTTTATCAAGTATATTTGGAACTTGACCTCCTGGAAATTTAGTTGTTAATGCTGCAAATATTCCTGTCACAATTCCTGCCACTAGACAAATTTTATAATCATCTTTGTTCAATATCATTATTATAAACATCATTGCTAGAGATATATCTGGTTGCATTGGAAGTCCTATAGCAGGTGTAAGTTGATGTATTAATAATCCCATAGCTAAGAGTATAGCATTTAAAGTTAATTTTTTTGTATTTGATTTCATTGTAATAATTCCCCCTAATTTTATTAATATTTATTTTATTTCTTTGCCAATTTTCTAAATCATTTTCATTAGCTTTGAGAGTTCATAACATCTTTTTCACCACCTTTTATCTCATTTATATATTTTTATTTTGAAATTTTTGTAAAATAAAAAACTCCGTCCTAAATTAATAGGACGGAGATTATCCGCGTTGCCACCTAAATTATATAAAAAATAAACATAAACTTATTTCTTATACATCTCATTATCAGGTACTTACATACCTTATTCGCTGTAACGTGCGACTGACGATAAAGTCTACTCTCATAATAATATGATTTCAATTCATTCCTCTAAGGTCCATTCACTATATTCCTTCTTGCTAAGATTCCACCATCCTCAGCTCTCTATCTTGAAGCTAAACATAATTACTCTTCCTTGTCATAGGATTTTTAATTTGCTGTTGCTATTATAATATTCTAAATTTTTATAATTGTCAACTCTAATTTTTATTTTATTTTAAATTTGTAAAAAGCATAGCATAATCTTTGTAAATGTTTTAAAATTTAATTTAATAATCAAAATTAGAAAGGATGATAATATGTTTAGAGAAATGAGATTAAAAAAGAGAGAAATGACAAAAGAAGATACTGTAGAAGTGTTAAAGAATGGTGAATTTGGTACTTTTTCCACTATATCTGAAAATGGCTATCCTTATGGAGTAGCTGTAAACTATGTGTATCTTAATGATTCTATTTACTTCCATTGTGCAAGAAATGGTCATAAATTAGATAATATATCAAAAAACAACAAAGTTTCTTTTTTAGTAGTTGCTAATGAAAATGTTATTCCAGACAAATTTAGTACTACATATTCTAGTGCTATAGTGTTTGGAAAAGCTTCAACTGTAGAAGATGAAGAAAAGAAAAATGCTCTTGTAGAAATCATAAAAAAATATTCTAAAGGATTTTTTGAAGAGGGAATGAAATATATAGAGAAAGACATAAATTTAACAACTGTAGTTAAAATAGAAATCAACCATATTTCTGGCAAAGCTTCACGTTTATAATAACATATTAAAATACCTAAAAGTAGCTATATAGCCACTTTTAGGCACTTTTTTTTGACATTCTTATAGACTAATTCTTTTTAGATAATCTCTTATCCCCAGCTTAACATCATCATTTGGTCTTATATCAGAGTTATCACCTGCTATATGTAGTATTCCATATGCTGGATGTCCTCCTCTTACTGTACATGGAACTGATAAAAGAGTCATTCCCATATGTTGAGCAAATATATTCATTGCTTGCAAAGATAGCTCTCCTCCTCCATGTTGTGAACCTGCTGTGGCAAAACAACCAAATATTTTCCCACTCAAAGGAGCACCTACCCAAATATCAGAAAAACTATCCATAAACATCTTCATTGGTCCAGATACATTTCCATAATATGTTGGCGAACCCATAAATATAGCATCATAGTCTAGCAATTCTTTTCCAGATTTAATTATATTTACACTTTCAAACTCGTCTTTATATTCTTTAGAATTTATTAAATAATATTGAAGAAGTGTTTTTGCAACTTCGTCACTTACTTTAAACATATCTACTTCTATATCCATTTCTTCAAGCACTTCTTTATATGTTCTTGCTAATAAATATGTACTCCCACAAACACTATGAAAAATTACTGCTGCTTTCATCTTTATCCCCCTAAGTAAATTCAAATTTATTTTTTATATAGTATTTTTATAATTAAATACTACTAAATAATACTAAATGGATTCAAATATACATCACTTTTTATTACTTCAATTTCATTAAAGTCTCTCAAAAATCTCTTCATGACATCTTTGAATATATCTTCTGTATCAAAATGACCACAATCTACTATACACATTCCAATATCAAGTGCATCTTGTGCTTCATGATACTTTACATCTCCAGTTATTAATACTTCTGCACCTTGTCTCTTAGCTTTTTTTACAAACTCAGAACCAGCTCCTGTTACAACTGCTACTTTGGTTATATTTGTATTAAGTTTTCCAACTACCCTGATATGTTTCATATTTAATTTTTCTTTTATTTTATTTGAAAGGTCTTCTAATGTCATACTTTCATCAAGTCTACTAACTCTACCTAGACCAAATGTCTTCCCTTTATTTTCTAACTTGTACAAATCATATGCTACTTCTTCATAAGGATGTGCATCCAACATAGAACTTATTACCCCTCCTAAAAGCTTCTGTGGCACTACAGTTTCAATTTTAACCTCATTTACAACTTCTATATCATTTATGCTTCCAAGAAACGGCTTGGAGCCTTCTAATGGCTTAAACTGTCCTTCACCTTCTATTGAAAATACACAATCACTATAATTTCCTATATGACCTGCTCCTGAATTACTTAAAACTCTTTTCAATTCATCTGAATAATTACATGGTACATATACTGCAAGTTTATATAAAGTCTCGCTTTCAGTCACATCTAAAACCTTTGAGTTACCAAATTCCATAATCTCCATAAAATAGTCATTTAGACCATCAAATGCTATGTCAAAGTTGGTATGCATAGAATAAAGTGCTATATCATTTTTAATAAGTTTTGGTATAAGCCTACCTTTTAAATCTGCACTATTAATCTTATTAATTTTCCCAAATATAAAAGGATGATGTGTCACAATTAAATCTATGTTTTTTGAGATGGCTTCATCAATAACATTTTCATTAGCTTCCAAAGATACTAATACTTTTTTTACATCCATATCAAAATCTCCAACTATAAGACCTACATTGTCCCAATCCTCAGCTAAGTTTAGAGGATACTTTTTTTCAATTTTTCTAGTTAGACTCTTTAATAACATATATGCCTCCAATTTATTTTATTAAATTTTCAAGTTTTTTTATTGCAGTCTTACTATCTTCTCTCTTCTTGTCTATTGCTTCCCCATTCTTTCCTTCTAGGTTATTAACTATAGCACTATATGTCTTTATCTTTTTTTCTATAAATTCATTAAAAAGAGAGTCCTTATTTTCTAAAAGTTTTATTCCAGTTTCAAAATATATCTCATCTTCTATTATAGTATTTTTACCTGTGTATTTGGCAACTATTATTTCATATATCCTAAAATCTTCTCTCACCAAAACTTCTTCTGAGATTTCATAACCATTATTTAAAAGATAACGTCTGAGTTCTTCTTGTGCTTGCATAGGTTGTAGTATCAATTTTTCTACATTATGCGCCACTTGTTTTTTAGCTTCAAGAAGTTCACTTATCAAAATTCCACCCATACCAGCAATTATTATTTCTTCTATTTCTCCTACTTCAAGAACCTCTATACCAGAACCCAGTCGTAAATCAACCTTATCTAAAAGATTGTTCTGTATGACCTCTTTATGTGCATTGTCAAGAGGCCCTTTATTAACATCTGCCAATACTGCAAATGGTACTCTTCCCTCTTTTAACAAATATACTGGTATATATCCATGGTCAGTTCCTATGTCAGCTATTTTTTTACCATCTGATACCAATGATGCTATTTTTAATAATCTATCTGTTAATTTCAAATATATATCTCCTTTCAATTGCCTTCATTTATAGTCTTTATATTAAATTATAATCATTAAATTAAGGTTATTATAAAAAATAAAATTAAATCTCTACTACAAAATAGCCATGAGATATCACTTATCCCATGGCCTTTATAACAAAAACATTAATGATGTATCTTTTTAATCTAAATAATCTCTAAGTTTTTTTGATCTACTTGGATGTCTTAATTTTCTTAGTGCTTTTGCTTCTATCTGTCTTATTCTTTCCCTAGTTACATCAAACTCTTTTCCAACTTCTTCAAGAGTCCTAGCTCTACCATCTTCAAGGCCAAATCTAAGTTTTAATACTTTTTGCTCTCTATCATTTAATGAGCCAAGTACATCTTCTATTTGTTCTTTTAGTAAAGAATATGCTGCTGCCTCTGCTGGGGCTGGAGCATCATCATCTGGAATAAAGTCTCCTAAATGACTATCTTCTTCTTCTCCTATTGGTGTTTCTAAAGACACAGGGTCTTGAGCTATTTTCATTATTTCTCTTACTTTATCTTCTGTCATTTCCATTTCTTTTGCAATTTCTTCTGGTTTTGGGTCTCTTCCAAGTTCTTGAAGTAGTTGTCTTGATACTCTTATTAGCTTATTTATAGTCTCTACCATATGAACTGGTATTCTTATAGTTCTAGCTTGGTCTGCAATGGCACGTGTTATGGCTTGTCTTATCCACCATGTTGCATAAGTACTAAACTTATATCCTTTTGTATAGTCAAATTTTTCGACTGCTTTTATAAGACCTAAATTTCCCTCTTGTATTAAATCTAAGAAAAGCATACCTCTTCCTACATATCTTTTTGCTATACTTACAACCAATCTTAAGTTTGCCTCAACTAACCTTTGTTTCGCTATCTCATCACCTTCGTGCATTCTCCTAGCAAATTCAACTTCTTCATGTGGTTTAAGTAGAGGAATTTTTCCTATTTCTTTTAGGTACATTCTAACAGGGTCATCTATACTTATCCCTTTTGGTAAAGATAAATCCACAGTTTCTATTTCTATTGCAGAAGAGTCTTCATGTGAAATCGCTTCTGTATCTTCATCCAGGTTGCTAATACTTAAATCATCATCAGTAGTCGAAAAATCTATATCAGCTTTATAATTTTTTGTTTCTGTTATTTCTATTCCCAGATTTCCTAAAGTCTCATAAAGATTCTCTACTTGGTCCTTATCAAGTTCAGTCTCTGAAAAAGCTTCCATTATCTCTGCAAGTGTTAATGAACCTTGCTTTTTTCCTTTTTCTATTAATGTCTTAGCAGTAACTTTTTTTAACTCTTTTTTATTCGATTTATTTTCCACACTCAAACCTCCTTTCTCTACAAGCTCTTTAAAATTTTATTTATATCAACTATTTTTAAAGCAATTTCCATAACTCTACCATCTACCTCTTTCATATCATTATTATTTTCTAATTCTTGTTGCTCTCTCAACAAGCTGTTAATTTGTTCTTCTAATGAATTTTTTCTGATATTTGTTACTATTCCTTCTATTTCTTTTGTGTTCTCTAAGTTTATACTATTCAAAGAAATTGAATTTAATTCTTTTAAGTATTCTTCGGATATGTTTAAACTTTTCAATTTGTCAATAGTTATTTTGTCCAATTCTTGATTTTTAATCATGTAATTTAAAATTTCTTTACTTTCTTTCAATAAAAAATCACTTTCTTCTACTTTTAGTAACGCTATTTCTCTAATTTTTTTATCTTCTAACATTATTTTTATTAGAGTCTCTTCAACTAATTGTTTTCCATCTTGTCTGACTTCGACTTTTTCAATTATTTTTTCTTCTGCTTTCTTTTGATTTTTGTTGTTATATGGCTTATTATAATTTTTACCATACACTTCTCTCTTTATAGACTCGACATTAATATCTATTTGATTGCTTAAATACTTTGTATAAAAATCAATTTCAACAGGACTTGTCAATTGTTTTATAATCTTAGAAGCTTCTTTTGCGAACTTCACTCGTTCTTCATCTTTTTGAATATTAAATTCTTTTTTAAGATGATCTATTTTATATTTTATGTAGTGAGTAGAAACATCCATAGCTTTTTTATAATCATTAAGTCCATATTTTCTTACAAATTCATCTGGGTCTTTAGCATCTTTTAAATCCAATACTTTTACATTAATACCTAATTTAGTAAGTATATCCATAGCTCTTAAAGTTGCTTTTATTCCTGGTTCATCAGAATCATAAGATATAATAGCAGTGTCCGCATATCTCTTTATTAAAATGCCTTGTTGTTCAGTCAAGGCTGTTCCAAGGGTTGCTACTACATTTCTTATGCCATACTGATAAAGCGAAATTAAATCCATATATCCTTCAACTAAGACTATAGTTTTACTCTCTAAATTTTTTCTAGCAAAGTTTAATCCATATAAGTTCTGTTTTTTATTAAAAATTATTGTGTCTGGAGAATTTAAGTATTTTGGCAACGAATCATCTAATACTCTTCCCCCAAATCCTATTATATTTCCTCTATAATCGAATATAGGAAACATAACTCTATTTCTAAATTTATCATAGCAATTAGTTCCATCTCTGTTTTTTGCAATTAGACCGCACTCCAATAAATCTTGTTTTTTATATCCTTTACTGATTAAAGTATTCATAAGTGAATTCCATGAATCTAAAGAAAATCCTAAACCAAATTTCTTAATAATTTTATCATCTAGTCCTCTTATTCTTAGATATTCATACCCAAGATTTTTACTTCCCAACAAGTTTGAAAGATAAAATCTAGCAGCTTCTGTGTGAATATCTTGGAATTTTTTAGATTTTTCTATTTTAATTCTAGTCTCTTCATTCATGTTAGTGTTAATTTCTATACCACATTTATTTGCTAAAATTTTTACAGCATCCATAAAATCCAAATTTTCCATTTTCATGACGAAATTTATTACATCTCCACCTTCTCCACATCCAAAACATTTATAAATTTGTTTTGATGTGTTTATATAAAAAGATGGTGTCTTTTCACCATGAAATGGACATAATCCTTTATAATTAGCTCCAGATTGTTTTATATTCATATATTCAGATATTATACTTGCTATATCGCATCTAGCCTTTATTTCTTCAATAATGTCTTTTATATCATTCATATTATCACCTTCTGGTGTAATTTTTTGTGTTAACATTTCTATTCTACACTATATTCTAAATTTGTCAATCACTCAATATACAGAATTCGACTTTTTTTATTGATATCCTTCTTATTAATCAAAAAATTTTTATTTTTTATATTAATTATATCAATATTAAGTCTTTATTTATATCAAATGGTCTAACTATTAAATTATATATAACCTGTAAATTCGTATCAATAACCATTACGAATAAAAAAGAGGCTTTTGCCTCTTTTAATAATTCTTAATTGATTCCATTAAATCTTCAAACTCATCAAAACAAAGAGATTGGGCACCATCTGATAGAGCATTTTCTGGGTCAGGGTGCACTTCTACCATTATTCCATCAGCTCCACATGCAAGTGATGCCATTGACATAGGTTTTATCAAGTATCTAATTCCAGTAGCATGACTTGGATCTACCACAACAGGAAGACCTGTTTCTTTTTGGATAATAGGTACAGCAGCTAAATCTAATGTATTTCTAGTATAATCATTATATGTTCTTATACCTCTCTCACACATTATAATATTGCTATTTCCTTCTATTGCTATATATTCTGCAGCACCTATCCATTCAGTAATTGTCGATGCTATTCCTCTTTTTAACATAACAGGTTTGTTTTGTCTTCCTACTTCACTTAAAAGTGTAAAGTTTTGCATATTTCTTGAGCCAATTTGAATTATATCACTTATACTATACAGGTCGTCCATATCTCTTACATCCATAAGTTCTGTAATAACAGCTATGCCAACCTCTTTTTTGACTGCTTTTAATATTTCAAGACCTTCTTTTTTTAATCCTTGAAATGAGTTTGGTGATGTTCTTGGCTTATATGCTCCACCTCTTAAAATATTTGCACCATGACTTTTTACAAATTTAGCAGTCATTAAAAGTTGCTCATAACTCTCTATTGCACATGGTCCAGCTATTATAAGTTTGTCTTTTTTTACAACTATCTCTTTATTATTTGTTTTTATCTCTATTTTTGAATTACCATTAAATAGGTTTTCTTTCATAACCTACAAGCTCCTTTACTTCTTCTCTTTCTTCAGCAGATAGGAGGTTTAAATGTTCTTTTATTGATTTTTCATTTATTAGAAGTTCTTCATTTAAATCCATAAGTGGTATCAAAACGAAAGCTCTGTCTTGAATCCTTGGATGAGGTATTAATAGTTTTTCGTCAGTAGAGACTACATCATTAAAAAATAGTATATCTACATCTATAGTTCTTGGACCCCAGCGTACTATTCTCTCTCTGTGTAGTTCTCTCTCTATTTTTTGACAATATTCTAACAACTCATATGGTTCAAACTCTGTTTCTATTTCTACACACATATTTAGAAAATCTGCTTGTTCTGTATATCCCCATGGTTTTGTTTCATATAATCCTGATTCTTTTACATTATAGATAGATTCACTATTTCTTAAAAGCTCACATGCCTCTGATAAATTATTAAATCTATCCCCCATATTAGTACCTATTCCCAAATAAGCCTTATTCATCTCTTGTTCTCCTTATCTCAACACCAAAATAGTCATAAATTCCATTCACAGGAGCTTCTGGTTTTCTAACCCTAACCATGACTCCATTTATAAGCACAAATTTATTTAAGACCTCTTCTGCAATATTTTCTGCTAAAGCCTCCAAAAGATTAAATTGTTTATTTTCAGTAATATCCTTAACAACACTGTAAACCTCAGCATAGTTTACAGATTTATTTATATCATCACTAAGTCCAGCCTCTCTTGAATCAACATAAAGCTCCATGTCGATAAAAAATTTCTGACCTAGAAAATTTTCTTCTTTAAGCACACCATGATATCCATAGAATCCTAGATTACTAAGTAATATTTTATCCATTATATTATACCTACTTTCTATATATTGCATCAGTCATTCTAGCTGCCATTAAGTTTTCATAAACATCGTGTACTCTAACTATATCTACACCATCTCTTATACCTAGTACAGTAGTAGCTATTGTACCTTCCAATCTTTTTTTGGGTTCAACTGGAAGGACCTTACCTATTACCGATTTTCTAGATGTGCCAAGTAAAATAGGATAGCTTAAGTCTTTCAATTCGCCTAACCTTCTTAATACCTCTATATTCTGTTCAAAATCCTTACCAAATCCTATTCCTGGGTCAAGTACTATTTTTTCTTTTTTTACTCCACAGCTAATTGCCATTTCTATGCTTTCTTCAAAAAAGTCCCTTATTGACTCCATTATATCTTTTTCATATTTTGTCCCATCTTGATTGTGCATTATACATACTTCTGCATCATATTTACCTATTACAGAGGCCATATTTTTATCTTTTCTAAGACCCCAAACATCATTTACCATAGTAACACCTAATTTTAGTGCTTCTTCTGCAACATCTGCCTTATAAGTATCTATTGATATTGGTATATCTAATTCTTGTTTAAGTTTTTTTATTACAGGGATTACTCTTCTTAGTTCTTCATCTGAGTCTACATAACTATGACCTGGACGTGTAGATTCTCCTCCTAAGTCTATTATATCAGCGCCTTGGTCAACCATATCTTTTGCGTGTTTTATTGCTATGTCTAAGTTATTAAAATCTCCTCCATCTGAAAAACTATCTGGAGTTACATTTAATATTCCCATTATATAAGTTCTTTTACCATAATCAAACACAATTACTGACACTCCCTTAAATTAAATTTTATATCTCAACAAATGATTATATCTACAACAACTACTATTTCATAGTAATAAGACTCATCGCCTCAGCTCTAGATGCAATATCCTTTTCAAATATACCTCTTACTGCTGATGTAACAGTTTTTGAACCTGGCTTTTTCACACCCCTCATTGTCATACACATATGCTCTGCTTCCACTACAACTAAAACACCATAAGGCTGTAATTCTTCCATTATTATATCTGCAGCATTTTTAGTAATTCTTTCTTGTAATTGTGGTCTTTTTGCCAATGTATCTATTACTCTAGCAAGTTTAGAAAGACCTGTAAGTCTTCCTCCTTTTGGTAAATAAGCAATATGAGCTTTTCCAAAAAAAGGAACTAAGTGATGTTCACAACATGAATAAAATGGAATATCTTTTACCAAGACTAATTCTTCATGTTTCTCATCTGCAAAAAGAACTTTTAAATGGTCTCTTGGTTCTTCAGTAAGACCTGAAAATATCTCTTCATACATTCTAGCAACTCTATTTGGAGTCTCAATTAGACCTTCTCTATCTGGGTCTTCTCCAATTGCCTCCAATATTTCCTTTACTGCATGTTGTATCTTTTCTTTATCAACTTTATTCATTTAAACTCCCCCCATTGATTTGTGACTAGAAGATTAGTTTTATAATCTCTTTTGTCTCAATTTCTTTAAAAATATAATTATACACATCTAAAAGTTTTTGATAGTCATAACTTTCACTTACCTTTGATACTAGTTCAAAAAGCTCATTATTTTCTTTTTCCAAAACTTTTAGCAATTTTTTATCTTTTGGTACCCAATTATCATTTATATTAAAGTACCCAATTATTATATCTTTTAAATATAAATTCGTCAAAAAATGATATTCAAAAGCATCAAATTTTTCTTTATTTTTTAAATTTGATATTTTTCCCCCAATATCTTGTTTTAAAAAAGACTTTTCTTCCAGTGACATTTTTTTAGGCCCTTTTAGGTAAATATCCCTACTTATATCCTTTATATTCTTTGATATCTGCTCTTTATCAAATAGAACTTTAGCATCCTTCATCTCTTTAATAAAGAAATACTCTCTATCTGATAATAATTTTTTTACACCATCTCTTGAAAAATAGTTTATGTCAAATTCTATTCCCTCTTTTTCAAACAGTACTCGCTCTTGTTTTTCCCCTTTTTTTACAAAAACGAATATATCAATATCATTTATTTCTACATCGTGAAGAGTAAAATCTAAGTCTTTACTAGAACCAACCAAAAATACTGCTAAAGTATTTGGATTTTCTATTATCATTGTTATCTCTTCACTATATACCTTATAAACACAACTTATCATTTCTTATCTCCAACAAATTGTTAATATTTTAATTTACTTTAAATATTCTACTATTTTATCGAAAATAGCATTTTTTTCATAAAATTTTATTTTGTCAATTTCTGTAACTTTCATAGCTCCCATAAGACTATTTGTGACAAAAACAAAATCAAAACTACTAATTTCTGATATATTAATTTCATTTTCTACCAACTCTATATGTAATTCGTCACAAATATTTATAATCCTCTTTTTTATTATTCCATTTAATATTGGTAATTTACCACTAGGAGTGTATACTATTTCTCCTTTTATAAAAAATATATTACTCATAGAGCATTCTAAGATTACACCCTCTGAATTTACAAATATACCATCATCATAACCATCTTTATTTGCAAAATTTTTAGTATATATATTTTCAAAATAATTTGTAGTTTTATGTCTATGAATCAAACTATCTCCTCTAATGATTGGTGAGACAGTTAATTTAAAGCCCTTTTCATATGTTTCTTGATTATATGGGATATCTCTGATAGATATATTATAACCTTTATCAAAAACAGTAATTCTAAGTGCTTTATCAACAATAGTTTCTTTTTTTATATATGTATTAATCTCATTTATCAAGAAGTCTTTTTCATGCTTTATATCTAGTTCTAAACACCTTATTGAATTAAGCATTCTTTCTATATGAAGATTTAAATCTATTGCTATACCATGTTCAACTTTAATAGTTTCAAATAAACCAATTCCAAACTTACTTAAACTGCTATCAAAACCTACATTATTCTTCATAATAACCCCTCAAAGCCTTCATTATAGATTTTGCTTTATCCATTGTTTCTTGATATTCTTCATCTGGGTCAGAATCCCAAGTCATTCCTCCTCCAACTTGGAAATAAACCTTTCTATCATCTTTTATTATTGTTCTAATTGCTATATTAAAATCCATATCACCATTAAAACCTATATAACCTATTGAACCAGTATATACACTTCTTTGTGTTGGCTCCAATTCATCTATAATTTCCATTGCTCTAATCTTAGGTGCTCCTGTTATAGAACCACCTGGAAAAGTAGCTTTTATTATATCAGTAGCATCCTTATCGTCTTTTAATTCACCTACAACTGTTGAAACTAAGTGATTTACATTTGCATATGGTTCAATTACAAATAGTTCTGGAACTTTTACACTTCCTGTTTTAGATATTCTACCAATATCATTTCTTTCTAAGTCCACTATCATAAGTAATTCAGCTCTATCTTTTTCACTATTTTTAAGTTCTTGTTGAAGCTTTAAGTCTTCTTCCCTATCCTTACCTCTTGGACGAGTACCTTTTATTGGTCTAGTTTCTATTTTCTTATCAATACATCTTATAAATCTTTCTGGAGAGTTTGATAATATATGTACATCATCAAAGTTTAAAAATGCTCCAAATGGTGCTGGACTAAATCTTCTTAAATCTCTGTATAGTTCAAAGCTTGTAAGTTCTGTTTCTCCACTGAACCTTTGTGTTAAGTTTGCTTGATATATATCCCCTTGTCTTATGTACTCTCTAACATTTTGAACTGCATTTTTAAATTCTTTCTTTGTGAAATTAGATTTAAGTCTTATAGGTTTAACTTCTTTTTCTTGATAACATATATTATCTATGCCTTTTTCTTCTTCTTTTAGTATTTTTTGTTCGATGTCATCAACTATCTTTTCTTCTAATTTCATATCTATATTTGGAGTAGCTATGTAAGTTTTTTCCATAAGATGGTCTACAACTATTACATGATTGTACAAACCAAAATACATATCAGGCATCCCAATATCATCTATAGCACTTCTAGGCAATTCTTCCATATAATTACCTAAATCATAAGACAAATATCCTACAGCTCCTCCTATAAATGGAAGGTTAGTATCATTTTTAACTCTATATTTATTTAGTTCTTCTTTTAAAAATTCTAATGGATTTTCGTCAGTATCTTTATATTTTAATACCTTAAATGGCTTACTACTTATAAAAGAATATCTTCCTAATTTTTCTTTATCCATAGCACTGTCTAATATAAAACTGTCATGTTCGTTTCTAAAAATAGTAAATATCTCAAAAGAATTAAGTTTAGTGTTTATCTCTCTTATCATATTACATATGTATCCTTTCTCTAGCTTCTGTTATAAAGTTTTTCAGCATCTCATGACCATACTCTGATAAAATAGCTTCTGGATGAAATTGTACTCCTTCTATTAAGTATTTTTTATGTCTAATTCCCATTATTTCACCTTTATCAGTTGTTGCTGTAACTTCTAGTTCTTCAGGAACTTTATTAGAATCAATTATTAGTGAATGATACCTAGTGACATTCAAAGGATTCTTAAGACCACTAAAAACCCCTTTATTAATATGGTTTATACTATGCACTTTTCCATGTACAGGTTGCTGTGCCTTTATAATATCTCCTCCAAAAACATGTCCAATAGTTTGGTGACCCAAACAAATTCCTAGTATAGGCTTTTTCCCTTTAAAATAGTTAACAATATCTATGCAAACACCAGCTTCTTTTGGAGAACATGGTCCTGGAGATAATACAATTACCTCTGGATTAAGTTCTTCAATATCACTTATTTTGATTTCATTATTTCTCTTTACTACGACTATTTCCCCTAATTCTTCTATGTATTGTACTAGGTTATACACAAAAGAATCATAATTGTCTATCATTAGAATCATACTAAAATCCCCCCCTAAAAATTATTTTATTAACTCAGAAACTGTTACGAATTTAAAGCCTTTTTCCATCATTTTTGGGATAAACATATCTAAAGCTTCAACTGTATCATTGGTTGCATAATCGTGTAAAAGTATTATATCTCCATTTTGTACTTTATTAATTATTTTATCAGCAATACTGTTAGCTCCAGGATTTTTCCAGTCCTTCACATCTACACCTGTCCATAAAACAACTTTATAGTCATGCTTTTTTGCAATTTCTACTAAGTCTTTTTCTCTATAACTTCCAAATGGTGGTCTAAATAATGTAGGTTTCTTTCCAGTCACTTCTTTTAAGATATCTTCACACTTAACAATCTCCTCTTCTATCTGATTAGAGCTTAAATTACTTATATCAGGGTGATTAAAAGTGTGATTTCCTATTTCATGCCCTTCTTTACTGGCTCTCACTAATGGTTCTTTATACCATTGAGCATGTTTACCAGCTATAAAAAAAGTAGCTTTTACATTGTATTTCTTTAATACATCTAAAACTTGGCTAGTTTCTTTTGGATGTGGTCCATCATCAAAGGTAATTGCTATTAACTTTTTTTCCCTTGAACCATGCTTAATTAAAACATTTCCATTAGTATCTGTCATCAAAGCAGAGACCTTACCAAAATTAGATACTAGTATTATTCCACAAAACAAGACTATCGCTACTAAACACTTATATGTTGTCCTCTTTTTCCATGGTGTCATTTTTAAACTTCCTTTCAAACATTTTAGTTATTTATAAAAATTTTGAGTGTAATATGTTTTATAGCTTCCTCCAAATATTACTCCAACTCCAATATTATTATAATTCCCCAAAATATTTTTTCTATGTCCTTCAGAATTCATCCAAGCTTCATGTGCATATATTGCGTTAATTTGCCCCGCTGCTATGTTTTCCCCAGCCGAAGTATATACGATTCCCTCCCTTTTCATTCTATCAAATGGAGTTTCATTATTTTTATTTATATGGTCAAAAAAATTATTATCTCTCATATCTTCACTATGCTTTCTTGAACTCAAAGTAGCTTGTTCACTGTATATTAGTGAATTTAATCCTCTTTGATTCCTAACACTATTTACAAGGTCTATAACTTCTAGTTCAAAACATTTTTTAAGCTCTTCTCTATCATCTGGATATAATTCTTTAAACTCATCTTCAGTACTTTTATCAATTATTAAATATGAACAAACTCTATTTTTTTCATGAATATCGTAGAAAATTGTAATATACTTGCCTTCTTTACTTATTATATCATATTGATTTTCTGAGTTTATTATATATCTAGTATTTCCTTTTCTCTTATATTTTAATGGTGTAATCTTAGTTCTCACTGTTTGCCTATCTTGATTTATTTTTATATCTTGGTTTTCACATGAATTCATAGAATTACTGTAAAGTGCTACTACCTCATTATTTTCAACACCAATCATTGCAAATTCTTTTCCATATTGATTATATACATACCAATCAAAGCCATATTCACTAGTATCAATTCTTCCAGGTTTCCCAATACTTGATAATACTTGATTTAAATTGTCTCCCAGACTTATTTTTTCAAAACTCTTTATATCTGATTCATCTAGATTTTCATTCTCAGTATTATTCAATTGTAAATTTTGATTTTTTTCTTTTTTATCTTTTTTTGAATTGTCACCTACATTTATCTTGTCTAAAAATTCATTCCATATTTCACTTTGAGAAATTTTTTCTTTTAAATCATATACTTCCTCTAACAATTCAGGACTATAAAATAAAACAATAAGTATTACTAACACTAATGCAATTAATTTCTTCAATATATCCCTCCTTCATAAAATCGAATTAAAATTTTTTAATATTCATTTAGTATACTAATAATGATAATATATACTAATAAATAACATTCATACCTATTCAAATTTACTAAGTATTATAAAAAAGCTTTACCTACTAATAGATAAAGCTACAGTCTTAAAGAAAATATTTCATCTAATGTTCTATCAAAAATGGATGGTTTATCAAATTTCCAAGTCCCTTCATAAACCAATTCATTATTTAGATAAAAAGTTCCTTGCCCATGTTTTTTTCCATGCATAAATTCACCTACATATTTCTTGCCTTTTTCCCATATATAAGTCCCTTTACCATGAATCAAATTGTTCTTCCATTCTCCTTCATAAAGTATTTCGCCTTCACTATTGTAACAAATACCATACCCTTCCATCTTTCCACCTTTAAATTCACCTGCATATATACATCCATCACTCCACTTGTAAATACCTTTCCCATCCTTCTTACCATTTTTCCAAGTTCCAATATACTCATCTTTACTATTATAGAGCATATTTCCAATACCATTCATTGTATCTTCTTCAAAATTACCTATATATTCATTTCCATTTGAAAATACAAAACTTCCTTTTCCATTTTTTTTATCTTGTTTAAACTCTCCTATGTACTCCATTTCTGTTCCTTCATCTACAAAAAAAGTATAAGAGCCTTGACCTTCCATCTTTCCCTCTAAAAACTTACCTACATATACATCCCCATTTGAAAATTTATATATTTTATTTTTTGGTTTTTTTGTATCTACTTCATCTATATCACGAATTGTTTTTCCTTCTAATTCTAATACTTCATTTTCTGGAGCAAAATCTCCCTTTTTTAAAACACGTTTTTTCATGTTCTTTATACTTTTAATCTCTTTATTTACTTCATTTATATATTTCAAATAATTATCATACAAATTAACATATTCTTTAGATAAATTCATAATGCCATTCCTCCAACGTTATTACTAGATATTTTACTAAATCCATTAAATTTATTATATCCTAATAGTGGTCATGTTTTCTACACATTAAGTAATTTTTTCAATTTTAATTTTAAAATGGCATCTTTTAAAGTGATACACAAATCATTAATAAAATCTTTATCTTCCACCTATTAAATTTAAATAGGCTGAGAGCCATAATATAAATTTATATATTATAGCTCTCAGCCTATAAAATTCTCTATAAATCTTTTGCTTTAAATCCTCTTCCTTTTACCTCTGTGACATCATTTACAGATATAAAGGCCTTTTTATCATACTTCAAAGCTATATCTTTTATCTTTGGTATCTCATTTGATGAAACTATTGTATATATAATTTTCTTTTTTTGATGAGTATATGCACCTTCTGCATCTAAAAAAGTTACACCCCTAACTAAACTCTTCATTATATCTTCTGCTATTAAATCGACTTCATTTGACATTACCATAACAGATTTTTGATAATTCATTGCATCTTTAATGAAGCTCATTGAATACGCATTTAGAAATAAACCTATAAGAGTATATAATGCTAAATCTAATCCAAATAAGAAACTTCCTGTAAGTACTATTAATCCATTTATTGCTAAAGCAGTATCTTTCATTTCTATGTTCTTCTTAATTTTTAGTATTGCAGCTATTATATCTGTACCACCTTGGGAAGACCTAGTTCTAAATACAACCCCAACACCTAAACCAGATAGTATCCCACCATATACACTTTGGAGTAATATATCATGTATAGGTATAATCTGACTTATTTCCTGAGTCGCACCTAATAATAATGAAAATACAATCATATTTACTAAACTTGAAATACAAAACTCTTTTTCAAGGTATATGAACCCTAAAATAAATATTGGGATATTGATTAAAAATGTTAATAGACCCACATTTATATTTGTCAAATAGTTTATAGATGTTGCTATACCTGTAGCACCTCCACTAAGCAGATGTGC
Organism: Clostridioides sp. GD02367; assembly: GCF_045900275.1. Taxonomy (NCBI): domain Bacteria; kingdom Bacillati; phylum Bacillota; class Clostridia; order Peptostreptococcales; family Peptostreptococcaceae; genus Clostridioides; species Clostridioides sp. GD02367. Next base: position 97,119 of record NZ_JBJODK010000013.1, read on the forward strand.
TGGTCTTAAGAACCCATTTATACCTATAGATGTCATCAACATCCCAAATAACATTGTTGAATATCTTAAAACTGGATGTTTTTGTAGGGTATTCTTAACTTCACTCATTTCTTTCTCCCTTCAATCTTTCTAAATCTTTAGAATTTTAAAAACTTATCTTTACATATATTATATTATTCCTGATGTAATAGATAATATTTCAAATAAATTTTTATATAATTTCTTGAACTGTCATCTATTACATCATCTATTATAGTATCTTTTTCATATATGTCTAGTGCAATTTTTTATATTTTAATCTTTAAAAACGTTCAAATCATCTCATTTATGCTTTAAATAAAAATCCTTCTAGCACAATATGATACTATTTATTGTTTGACTTGCAATATAGTAAATTTATAGTATTCTTTTCTAAATATCTATTTTTACAGTAATTTATCTTATCTTAGCAAATTCAAATTTAATATTTATCTGTTCATAATTAATTGCTAAATGAAATTTTTGTTTTCATAATTTCAGTATATGATTTTTTTATTTCATTATTTGCATTTTTTTCATTCACTTTTTATTTTAAAATTTTTTTATTTTATTTTGTTTTAAGTATCCACAATACTAATTTTAATTTTATTTTTATATAAAATTCATTATAATTGGAATTAATATTACTGTAATTGTACCAGATACTCCAATAGAAACACCACTCATAGCTCCTTCTACTTCTCCAAGTTCAAAAGCTTTCGTAGTCCCTAGAGCATGTGCAGACGTTCCAAGTGCAATTCCTTTAGCAACTGGATGATTTATATTTCCAAGTTTAAATACTGTAGAAGCAACCATTCCACCAAAGATACCTGTAAAAATTATAGCCACAACTGTTATTGACTCTATACCATTTAAGGAATTTGCTAAAGATATTCCCATTGGTGTTGTTATAGATTTTGGAATCAAAGAGTTTATAATACTTACATCTGAATTAGCTATCTTACCAATTATCAATACAGATATAAAAGAAATTACTATACCACAACCTATACCTACAATAATTTCAACCATATGCTTTTTAAATAATTCAAATTGCTTATAAAGTGGAACTGCAAGTACTACTGTAACAGGACCTAGAAAGAAATTTATACTATCTGCTCCTATCTTGTAGTTCTCATAAGGAATTTTAGTTATGCTTAAAAACACTATTATTCCTACGATTGCAATTAACATGGGATTACATATAGGATTGTTCGTTTTTCGTTGGATATATCTCCCTAAATTAAAAAATACTATTGTCACTATTATACCAAACACTGGTGTTTGTAATACATTATACATCTTTTTGTCCTTCTTCCTTCTTTTTTATCATTTTTTCCACTATAACTCCAGTGGCATACATTACTATTAGTGTGCTTAAGCATATGACTAATAAAAGCACTAGTACATTTTCCTTTATCAGGTCTAATGATTTTATAAGTGACACACCTGCTGGGATGAAGAATATAGCCATATTATCAAGGAAAAATCCACTTATATTTTCTATACTACTCAAATCTAATACCTTAAGTTGTAGTAGCAAGAATAATAATAGCATCCCAACTATACTTCCAGGAATAAGTATAATTCCCTGTATAAAGGAACTTATATACTCTCCTATGACCCATATACATAAAATTATTACTAACTGATTGAAAACTTTCATTTTCCACCTCCAAAAACTAAAGAGATTGCTTCAAATCACATATTTGTAGTTTTTTCAACAAGCAAATATCTTTCTTCAAATAGAAAGTTATAATTTGATACAATCTCTTTTAAATTTATTTTTATTTTAATTTAATAAAATACATACTTGGTTGTTTCAAAAAACTTAACTATATAAACCTATTTTTCACTTAAAATCTCTTTTATTTTTGAATTGTTATACATGCTGTCTGGAACTTCACTTCTTAAACTATAGAAGGTTTGTTGTGCATTTTTTAAATCACCATTATCATAATAAAGCATCCCTAACTCATAATATGAATCATCATAATACTGGTCATGTTTAGTATAAGTATTTATATATTTTTTATAATATTTTATAGCTTCATCTTTATTTCCTAATAGCTTATTTGTTATGGCTAATTGATATATTGATTCAGAAATATATTTTTTAGTTTTCCCAGAAGAAACTACACTTTTAAAATTATCTATGGCTTTTTCATATTCTTTATTTTTCTTTAAATCTAGAGCTTGATAGTATAAATCTTCCTCATCAGCTACAGTTATCTCTCTTTCTGGTTCTTTATTTTTAGCCTCACTTAACTCTTTATTCGTTTTTTCTAATTTTTCACTTGTTTCTCCCAGCTTTTTATCAGTTTCATTTAGCTTTTCATCTTTACTACTTATTTGATTATTTAAATTTTCTATTCTCTTTTTACTTTGAATCAAATATACACCCATACCTACTAAAACACAAACAACTATAATATATGGTAAAATATTTTTCTTCTTTTTAACTTTTTTTACTTCTTCTTTTTTACTTGTATCTTCTTTTTCTTCCTCTTTCTTTTCAAATACTGGATTATCCTTATCTAACTCTTTAAGTTTATCTAAGTATCCTTCTCTCTTTTTTACATTGCCTAGTTTATCATACAGCAAAGATAAAATCACATATGGTTCTATTAGTTCAGGTTCTTCCTCAATTATATTCTCCAAAATATGTATTGACTCATAATTTAATTCTTCATTTATAAATCTTATAGAATGATTGTACCTTCCTAAAAATGTTTTAAAATCTTCGGATGAAATTAGATTTACATATTTTCTCGATATATGGTTATTTTCATAACATAAAGCTGTATAAAAGCTCTCAAATGACTTAGCAAAGTCACATTTTAATAGCTTTAAAAGACCTCTAAGATTTAGTATATCAATATCTTTAGGATTTATTTCTAAAGCCTTATTCACCATGTTAATAGCACTAGTTATATAGTTCTTATATGCCAAATCCAGTGCATTATTATATCTTTTGTATGATTCTAATTTTAATTCCTTTGATGTTGTGTCTGACTTTGAATTTAAAGCTCCTTGTAAGTTCAATAGTGTCTCTTCTTTATAATTTGTAGTCACATAGCTCTGCTTTAATGCTTTTAGTGTCTCGTCACCATCTTCTTCTTCTATGTTAAAAAAAGTCAAATCACTTTTATTATCTTCTATCAAAGATATATCTAAAATTTTTCTAGGCATGTTTTCTATGTCCTGTTTTATATCTTTAACTAAAATAATACTCACCTCCACTCTAAAATATATATTTAAGATAACATATTTAATATGTCAAGTCAAAACTATACATATTTTGCCATTATCCTAATAATAAAAAAGGTAATCCTCTTCTTCTTGTGAAAAGGTTACCTTTTTCCAATATTACTAACTTTTAATGTTGAATTTTTTTACTTTTCTATACAGTGTAGCTATGCCTATATTTAAAGCCTCAGCTACCTTTTTCATACCTTCTGTGTTACTTCCATATTTTTTTATAGCTTTTTCTATAGCTTCCCTCTCAAGGTCATCCATAGTCTTAACTTCTTGTTTATATAATTCATCTAATTTAAAAGATATTAAGTCAGACATACTTCTTATAAAAGCAGTTAACTCCTTGTCTTTTGAAAGTATTTTTTCCTTTTGTTCTTCATTAAATGCAGCTATACCCAAAATTCCAAGTATATGTTCTCCCATTTTAACAGGAGTACATATATCAGCTAACTCTTTACAATTTTCTCTATTTGCACATTGATTACAGTTCTCTTCTATTTCCTTATTTATAACATAGGATTTTCCATCTTTTAAAACAAGAGAGTATACTGATTTCTCTGAGATTGTCTCTCCTATTTTACCTCTGAATATTCCTGTCCCTGCTATCCTAGTTAAATCTTTTGTAACTAAAGTAACATCTACATCCAACACATTAGAAATATTCTCGCAAATACTTTGAACGTAATTCGTTATATTATTTAAATTCAAAGTAATCCCTCCTATTTAGATTTATATTTTTTAATACTCTACATAAATCCTATTCTTGAGAACTTTAAGCTTGCGGTTGTGGTTGTGTCTCATTAGGCTTATTATCAGTTGGTGGTGTTTCTGGTTTTTGTTGATTATTTTGATTATTCGAATTTTGATTGTTTTTATTTTCATCTGTCTTTGGCTTTTCTTCTGGTTTTGGTTCCATAGTTCCAACTAATATAATACCTTCCTTCTTAGGATAATATGAATTAGCTATTTTTTCAGTTTTAATTTTCTTACCATTAGCATCATTAAATGTTCTATATGTTGATACAGAATATGCATTTCTTCCGCTCTTTTCCACTTTTTCTTTGCCTTTAGGCATTGTAGAATCATTAACTCTTTTCATTGTAGTTTGTGAAACACCATCTAATTTTGTTGATATTGTTATATTTTGTTTGTCTTCTGCACTTCCATATATATTGCAAACAATTTGATTCCCTGAAACGTAATTTTTTATGTAAACTGGATGCTTTAGATTGTTTTTAAATAAGAAATCTATTCCACTATCTGCAACAGTTGCATCTCTTCCTTTTGGAACATAACTTGATGGTATTGTATGATTTTTTACATTAACAATTTCTAATCCTGCATATAACACAGAATTATATAGTGTTGACGAAACTTGACAAACTCCTCCACCATAGTCTTCTTCCATCTCACCTTCCATTATTACAGGTGCACTTTTATATCCATTTTCTTTACTTCTTTTACCTGTATGCTTGTTAAATGAAAAAGTTTCTCCTGGCATAAGTAATACATTACTTATATTATCTGTTGCTAATTTTATGTTTATACTTCTATTTACTTGAGAAGTTTTAAATGTTGTTGAATACTTGCCTAAATTTGTGTCTATATTAGCAAGTTGCTCTTTTTTTATCTTTGCTGGAGTAGCTTTTACTACTAACTTATTCTTATAATTTCCTTTTTTAGTTTGATTCTCAAAATTCTCCATACTCTTAGAAATATCCATTTTAAGACCATCAGAGTCTGGTACAACTTTTACTTTTTCACCACTTATATCAAGTGTTGCATCTTTTACCTCTACATCTATTTCTTTAGCTATCTTTTCCATTTCTGATTTTAGCTTATTTTTATCATAATTTGTCACTACTACTAAGTTGTTTTTCTTTCCAAAATTTGCTGAAATAGTTTTTGATAGATTTCCAAAGAAACCATTCTTTCTATTTAAATTATATGCATTTTCTACTGTTTTATCCAAATCTGCAGATAAATTTAAATCTTTACTTTTAACTTTCCAGTTTTTATCATTGTAGATAAACTCAACATTTTCTAATTTGTATTTTTTACTTAATTCCTGTTTTGCTTGTGCTTTAGTCAATTTGCCAATGTTTACTCCATTAACATATGTGTTTTTTGCTATTTTCTCCCCATTAAATTGCACACACATTATGCCTATAAAAATTATGACTACTAATGCTACAGCACCAATGGCTATAACTAGCTTTTTGTTCACATTACTCATCCCATACTTCTCCTTACAATAAAATTATTTATATACACCTACTATTATATTACTACATAATCTGCCTTAAAAACCCAAAAACTTTTTAATTATATAATAATTTAACATTATCAATATAATTAATTAATATTCATTTAGTCCTTTTTCTGATATGGCATATATTTTTTCATTGTAAATATTAATAGCATAAACCTCTTTACCTTTAAATAATCCTTTGTTTACTATAGCGTAATAATAAATATTTTTATACTTCCCAAATAACTCTTCTAATGTTTTTTTACTCTTTACATACCTCTCAGCTTTCTCTATATCTAATATCTCAACCTTTTTATATTTGTTATCTTTTTCATCAAGAGTATTAGTTAATACAAATTTAGCTTTATCTTTAGTAATACCAAATTGATAACTTCCATCCTCTAATATTCTAAAGTATCCATCTCCATAGTCTACTTTGTAATCTTTCTTACCATCTTTATATGAATATAAATCTTTAGTTTTTGCACTTACTAAAACCTCATTTACTAATTTGTCATACTCATATACTTCAGCATAATAATATTTATTATTTTTTATCATTTGTGGAAGTGAATTTATAGATAGATTTGACTTATCCTTGCCACTTTTTTTGGATATTACATTTATGATGTCATCAGATGTTAAAGTATACAATGATAAATTCTTCTTATATTTTTTCTCTAGACTTTGCACTTTTTCATCATCTGAATAATCTTCTTTTAAATATTCTATATACTGTAATGCTCTTTCATAATCTCCAGAAGTATTTGCCTCTTCAGCTCTACTTATATAATAATCATACATTTCCTCAATACATTGCTTTTTCGCATTTTGAGCCATATTATAATACTTCTCATCTTCTTTTAATACTTTATTATACTTTTCGATAGCTTCATAATACTTATATACTTTTTGGTCTTTGACTGCTGAATCATAAACATCTCTAGATTCCCTAATTGTTTCTATATTCTGTTTGTATACATCTAAATTACTACCCACTCCATTTAATATTGAAACAGTGTTTATGTAGTTAATGGCAACATCATAAGTAGTATTCTCTTCCTTATACATTTCCTTAACTCTATCCGCCTGAGTTAGCAAATCATCCACATCTATATTTATTTTATTTAGCTCTTTTACTGTATTTATTAATCCAATAAAACTTTCTTGACTTATATCTCCATCTAAGTATTTATCACCACTATTTAATAATAATTTGTTAATTTTTTTAGAAACAGACTTATTGAATCTTTCCATTTTTGAAGCAGAAAACTTTTTTTCTATACTCGCATAGTAATCAACAGCTATAGAATATTGTCTTTTATCTATGATTTTCAACAACTCATTAGCTTCATTCCCTACACTAAATTCATTACTGCTTAAGAAAAATACTATCATTAAAACAATTACGCCTAATGCTGATAATGAAACTGCAACTATAGACTTTCTTTTTTCATCAATAAAATCTACAGTTTTCTCAAATAAATCTCTAAAATTCATTATGGTTCCCTCTCCATTTAGCAATATTTATATTCTATGGTAAACTAAATTTCTTATTGGTTATTATATCATAATTCCTGAAAAAAAATAAAAACACAAGTTAAATCGTGTTTTTATTTTACCTATCAATCATTATTTTATACATAAATATTTCCTTTACATAAACTATGATATCTTTCTCTTTATATCTCTAGAATGACTTTTTTGTTTTTTATTAGCACTGACATTTTTCATTCTTGTTTTATGTACAGTTTTATTATCAAATATTTTTCTAGCATTGCATAAAACAATTCCAGTTGTTAAACAAACTGTAACTACACCGCCCATCAAAAAGTAATAATCCAATCCTATATGTACTCCCATAACTGAATTTATTAATACTAATGCAAAAGTCATTGCAAAACATATCATCATGGAGATAACTAAAATTCTTAGAATTTTTTTCAATCCAATCACCTCGTATAATCACTAATATTGACACTACCCCTTATCCATTACTATACCAAATTAGTAAAAAAATAGCAATTACTATTGTCATTTATATTAGGAATATATTAAATATTTTTAATAAATATCTTTTTTTGACATTAGGATTCGTTAATTTTTAATAAAGTAGTAACACTAATCTGTATTAATTAATAGAATAAAATAAATGATAATTTATTGAGGGGTGATTTACATGCCAAATTTGCCAAGTTTAGGATCAAAGGCTCCTGATTTTAAAGCCAATACAACAAACGGCCCTATTAGACTCTCTGATTATAAAGGTAATTGGATTGTTTTATTTTCACATCCTGGTGATTTTACACCAGTTTGTACTACAGAATTTTTGTGCTTTGCTAAATATTATGACGAGTTCAAAAAAAGAAATACAGAGTTAATTGGTCTAAGCGTCGATAGTAACAGTTCACATCTAGCTTGGATGTACAATATTTCTTTGCTTACAGGTGTAGAAATTCCATTTCCTATTATAGAAGATAGAGATATGAGAATTGCAAAGTTATATGGTATGATATCAAAACCAATGAGTGATACATCAACTGTTCGTTCTGTATTTATTATAGATAATAATCAAATTTTGAGAACGATTCTTTATTATCCACTTACTACAGGAAGAAATATTCCAGAAATACTTAGAATAGTAGATGCTCTTCAAACTAGCGACAGAGACAACATAGTTACACCTGCAAACTGGTTCCCTGGTATGCCAGTGATTTTACCATATCCTAAAAACTATAAAGAATTAAAAAACAGGGTTAACAGCTGTAATAAGAAATATTCCTGCATGGACTGGTACTTATGTTTTGTACCAGATAATTATAATGACGAAGAATTAAACAAGAAAATTGATAATACTTGTAGCTGGAATACAGAACATACTAAAAACATTGAAAATAAAGGTGATTGTGAAGACAAAAATACTGACTACATGCACAAAACTCACGATTGTAAGGAAGAACACAGTAATGATACTAAAAAAGATTTTAACTGTGAACAAAAGCACACTAAAAATACCAATAAAACTTGTAACTCTAAACAAAATAAGCTTAAAGATAAATCTTGTGATGTAATGAATCATAACTACGATAAAGAAGATAGTAGTTATGAGGATTTCTATAAAGAAAATTATAAAAACTATGATTATACTAGTGAAAAAAATACTAAGAAAATAGCTATGAAGACTTTGAAGGATTCAAAAAAATTAGTTAGACCACAAATAACAGACCCATACAATCCAATAGTTGAAAATGCAAATTGTCCAGATATAAATCCAATTGTGGTAGAATATGTTCTTGGTAATCCAACTAATGTAGATGCTCAACTATTAGATGCAGTTATCTTTGCTTTTGCAGAGATAGACCAGTCTGGTAATTTATTTATCCCTTATCCTAGATTTTTAAATCAATTACTTGCTCTTAAAGCTGAAAAGCCTAGTTTAAAAGTAATTGTAGCTATTGGAGGTTGGGGAGCTGAAGGCTTCTCTGATGCAGCATTAACTCCTACATCCAGATACAATTTTGCAAGACAGGTTAATCAGATGATAAATGAATATGCTTTAGATGGAGTTGATATAGACTGGGAATATCCTGGAAGTAGTGCATCTGGAATAGTATCAAGACCTGAGGATAGAGAAAACTTTACACTTTTATTAACAGCCATAAGAGATGTTATAGGAGATGAAAAATGGCTTAGTGTGGCTGGAACAGGAGATAGAGGGTATATAAATTCAAGTGCTGAAATAGATAAAATAGCTCCAATAATAGATTATTTTAATCTTATGAGTTATGATTTTACAGCAGGTGAAACAGGTCCAAATGGTAGAAAACATCAAGCAAATCTTTTTGAATCTGATTTATCTTTACCAGGATATAGCGTTGATATAATGGTAAGAAATCTCGAAAATGCTGGAATGCCTTCTGAAAAAATACTTCTTGGTATTCCATTTTATGGAAGATTAGGTGCTACTATAACAAGAACTTACGATGAACTTAGAAGAGATTATATAAATAAAAATGGGTATGAATATAGATTTGACAATGTTGCTCAAGTTCCATATTTAGTTAAGGATGGAGAGTTTGCAATGTCCTATGACGATTCTTTATCTATATTCTTAAAAACTCAATATGTTCTTAGAAATTGTCTAGGTGGCGTATTCTCATGGACATCAACTTATGACCAAGCAAATATATTGGCTAGAACTATGTCCATTGGTATAAATGACCCTGATGTATTAAAAGATGAACTTGAAGGTATCTATGGTCAGTTCTAATATAATGTAAGGAAATTTTATAGTTTTGTTATACAAAAAAGCAGATTGTATTATATTAAATAAACTTTGTCTAATTAATAATACTGATTAGTTACTTATAAATTAGATACTTATTTTCTAATAATACAATCCTGCTTTTTAATTATGAGTTAAGAGTTTAAATATACTCCTACAACATCTTATTATATGTCAATAATCTTTTATTATATCCCAATAGCTTTTTTAGCTAATTTGTCAGCTTCCTCATTATATTGGTTTCCAGAATGTGCTTTGACTTTTGTAAATTTTACATTTAGTTTAGCTTTGATACTATTATAGAAGTTTTTATATGCTATAGTTCCTTCTTTATTCGTTTTCCAAACTCCAATACACCACTTTTCTATACCTTCATAATCAAAATATAAAATCAAATTTTGAATATTATTCTCAAGACAGTATTGCATTGCAATTTTAGAAGCTTCTATTTCTCCAGCTACATTTCTCATTCCTACAAGAGTTTCATCTTTTCCTTTTTCACTATATGTTTTTATAACTTCATTATTTTTTAAAATAACAACACCTGAACCATACATCTTTATTGAATGTTCATAGCTTCCATCTACATATGCCTCTATAAATTCTTCATCTTCTTTAAAGCTAGTTTTTTTTGAACCATAAATATATTCTTTTGCTTCTTGTAAAGTAGGAAAACTCTTATATTCAGCTCCTGAAAATCCGTTTACCTGCTTTTTGCACTCATCCCATGTATTATATACACCTATATTTTTACCCTTTTTTACAGCATAAAACTTTTGTTTTGCCAAATATATCACTCCCACCTTTAGTTTTTATGTTCTTCTCTCATAAATATATCTAGATTTATCAGATAGTTCCTATCAAAATACTTTACTTTCATATCTTTATTTATAATATCTATATAATACACTTCCCCTTTTATAGCTCTTTGTCTTATATTTTCATTCATATCTTTTCTTATTATATCTTTATCAACATCATTCTTATCTATTCTAGCATCAACATTTAGTGCTTTTACAGTGTCAAATATAACAGATTTTAGGATTGAACTTCTAGATTTATTTAAATGATGCTTTATATAGGTATAAAATTCATTACTATTCATTTTAGAAATTTTACAACCATGCAAATCTTTCTCTAACCTCTTTAGTATACTTATATTGGTTCCTGCATCAAAAATCACAAAACATCCATAATCATATTTACTTCTTAAAATTCTCCCCATAGCTTGTTTTACCTTGATTGTCATTTGTGGATAATTTATAGTGTAGTAATCTATATTATACTTCTTCATTATAGTAAAATACAAAGGGTCTTTTGGATTTAGATTTGGAAGCTTGTCTAACGTTACACATACCAGACCATCTCCTGGAATATCTACACCTTCAAAACATCCTTTTGAGCCAAGTACAACACACTTTCGATTCAAATCATTAAGATGTCTAATCCCTTTTTTATCAGCATAAAGTTCTAAATTAAAACCATGTAAATATTTTTTCAATATTTCATAAGTCTTTTCCTGTCTATCTTTACTATTAAAAAGAGCCAATGTATGACCTTCTGTAATTTGTGATATATTAGATATAATTTTACTCATTTCATTTGGGAATTCAGTATTCCTGTATTCACATATATCAGAAAAGGCAACTACAGATACCATATTTTTATAATCAAAAATTGGTTCTATAATCTTTTCTACATTCTTAACTCTATCTATTCCTAATGTATTTTTAAAATAAGACATATTTTCAGATAAACTCAAGGTTGCAGATAAAAATATTCCTTTTTCTAACTGAGATAAGATATTTTCTTCAAATAAATCTGCTATTTTTAATGGAACTACTCTAAATTCAAAATCATTATAATTCTTCTCAATTTCAACTATTCTTGCATAATCATCCTTTTCATCATACTCTAAAAATATTTCAAATATAATCTTTATATCCTCTAAGTCTCTCGCCTTCGCTTTCCCAAATTTATATATGTCGGTTTCTTTATCTATACTATCATCATCAATATTTCTATAAATTGTTATTATTATTGCAACTAAATTTTTTATTATTTTTTCACAACTTGATTTTATCTTTTCACTATACAATCTATAACTTATTTCAGTATCTATACCATCTTTTTTTAGTTTTCCCACAATTTCATCTATTTGCAGATTTAATTCCCATCTTAAATTATAATTACTTACACTATTATATTCATTACAACTACCAAAGTCTAATATTGAATCTATCTCTTCAAGAATAAGATTTATACTTCTAGCAATTTTTTGTTTATCTTTTCTTTCAATTTTTAATACATGATAAAATTTATCAAAAGCCTTTATTTTTCTCATATTTTTACTATATTTTTTATATATGAAGCTACTATCTTGAATGAATTCATATGGATAAATTTCTTGCAATAAATATCTTAAAGATTTTGAATTTATAATGCTTGAAAAGAAATCATATCCTTTTTCAGTCAAATTATGTGCTTCATCTACTATTATATTTTCTAGAGGTTTTTCATCTTTATATGGCCATTTAGCTAATAAAGAATGGTTTACTACTGTTATATGTTCTTCTTTCAATTCTTCTGTTCTTTTCTTATATAGGCAATCTTTTTTACACTTTTTAGGTCTACACATATTTGGGTCACAGCTTATATTTCTCAAGTGTACATTTATTTCCTTAAAATTATCCAACACCCAATAATTTATTTCTTCTATATCTCCATGTTTACCACCTTCAACTAATCTCTCTAAAAATATCAAAGACAATATTTCTCCCTTAGTAGGCTCTTGAGATTCGTAATCTGCTATATATGCTTCCAATCTATCTATGCAAATATAGTTATTTTTTCCTTTTATATACCCATAACTTACTTTTCCATTTAACCCTAAAGAGTCTAACACGTTTGGAATGTCTTTATTTATTAATTGTATCTGCAATTCCTTTGTATCAGTAGAAATTAACAACCTTTTCTTATTAATTCTAGATTCTAATATCGCTGGCAATAAATACCCTACACTTTTACCTATACCAGTTGGTGCTTCTATACATGCAATTTTTTCATCATCTTCACTATTTCTAAACAACTCTCTTATCATTTTAGTAAGCTCATACTGACCTGTTCTATACTCATATGTAAATCCTTCTTTATTCTCCCATATGGTCTTGTATCTCAATAGTTCTTCATAATTATTTTTCTCTTCATTTAAAATTTTTAATGTTTCTCTTTCTTTTTTCTTCTCTTCTTTTGAGTTAGGCTTCTTATATTCTTTTTTAATATTTATATTATTTGATAAATCATAGTTTGCATCCTCTAAAAATTTACTCCATTCCCAGGTTGAAAGATTAAACTTCTTAAGATAAGAATTTATTTTAAAACTCAATGGCTCTAAAGTACTTTTCTCATAATTATTAAATCTTACTAGGAGACAATTTAAAATATTTATGATATCAAATACATCTGATAGAGCTCTATTTTTTATTTTAGAATCGCAAGCAGTCAAATTATTTTTTAAATACTCTAGACTATATTCTTTATGATATGGTTCTAAAATAACTGCTAATTCAATTAAATCAATAAACTTATTTTTTAACTTTGGCATATGATACTCAAAAAACTTTTTTTTCAAACTTAAATCATGACATATAATCAAACTATCTTCTACAAAATTTATAAGTTCATCTTCTACTTTTTCTATATCATGAGCTATTTCTAAATCACTTTTATTTAAATTACTACATAGTGAAAATACTTCTATAGGTACATCGTATTTATTTTTTATTAATGATTGATATGTATCTATCTTCCAATCTTTAACCTTAACAGCTCCAGCTTCTAAAATTTCTGAATTTAAATAATCTAATCCACTAATTTCTATATCTAAAAAAACAACATTATTCAACATACTTATTATATTATCCATTTTTATATCCCTTCAAGTTAAACAAGTCTAACTTATTTACAATAATTGCTCTTTATATTTTATCATTTATATGTACTTTATTTAATATAATTAATATTAATTTTATATATCTTACAACAAATTTCTTTAATTTATTATCTGTATATATGAATATTTTTAACTATAAATATTCAAACTATATTGTAAGAAATGCACTTGAAATTTTAAATAAGAGGTGAAATTGTGAAAAAAGATAGCCTAAAAAAATACATTCTGATAGGAACATTTGCTCTAATACTTTTGGGAATCGCTAGTGTAAACTTTAAATCATTAGATAAGACAAAAACTCAAATTTCTAGCCCAACACTCGATACACATGAATATGATTGGTATTTTAACCCTAGAGAGGATGGTAAACAGCCATCTCCTATAAAAGAAGCAACTTTTTTTAAAAAATATGATTCTTACTATGTAGGAAATCCTAATGAGAAAGTTATATATCTATCATTTGATGCTGGATATGAAAGTGGGAACACTCCAAAGTTATTAGATACATTAAAAAAACATAATGCTAAAGCACAGTTTTTCGTAGTTGAAAGTTATATAAAAAGCAATCCAGATTTAGTAAAACGTATGGAAAAAGAAGGTCATTTAGTTTGTAATCATTCAAAAAGTCATCCATCAATGGCAGATATTACAGATTTTGAAAAATTCAAAGAAGAAATTACAAGTGTAGAAAAGGCATATAAAGATGTTACTGGAAAAGAAATGCCCAAATATTTTAGACCTCCAATGGGTAAATTCAGTGAGCAATCTTTAAAATACACAAAAGATTTAGGATATAAATCTATATTTTGGAGTTTTGCTTATGTGGATTGGTATGAAAAGAAACAACCTACGCATGAATTTGCTAAAAACAAAATTTATTCAAGAACGCATCCTGGGGCAATAGTTTTATTACATCCAAATTCTTCAACAAATACTGAAATATTGGATGAAGTACTTACACATTGGGAAAAAGAAGGTTATAAACTTAAAACTCTTGATTATCTAAGTAATAAAAAATAATATTTTATTTCAACAAAACTCCATCATGAATTAGAGTAAAAATAAAACTATTTATAAATACTTTAATTCCTAATGGAGTTTTTTATTTTTTATATTTATTTAAAAAGAATTGTCCATTCATTTATCTCTTTATATCCTATATTTTGATATATTTTACCTGCTATATCATTGTTATAAAAAAGACATGGGACTTTTCCTTCCAACAATAATTCTTTACTTAAATTGTAAACTATATAACTTGCAAATCCTTTTCCTCTATATGCTTTATCTGTACTTACAGATACTACCATTGCCAAAAAACTAGTTTCCATTCCAGTTGATGCAGTGCTAATCATAGTATCATTATTTTTAATAAAATATGCTCTTACATTTCCTTCTTTTAAATGCTCTTTTCTTTCTTCTATGTAATTTTTACTTACTTTATAATCTGAGATATTTAAAAGTTTTCCTATCTCATCAATATCTTTTTCCTGAGCTGTTTCTATTTTATACTCTTTCATGTGAGAAAAATCTATTTCTTTTATTTCCTTTAATATACAAAATTTATTATCTAGTTTTTCATAAAAATCTTTATATTCGCTTATTAGTCTATCTATTACACACTTTTTTCCACTTATACTTTCTACATCCAAATCTTTTATATGATGTTTCATCTCTTTTACATCAAAGTCATTTTTTAGACTATAAATTACAAGTTTTGACTTATTCTTTAATATTATAGAAGTTATATTTCCTCCTTTCATTTGAGACCATATATCTTGAGAGTAGGAGCTAAACCCATAGTTTTCAACATATCCAATTATGAATAAGTTTAGACTTTCTTCATGTGATACATATTGCCAAAATTCTTTTTCTAAAGTATTATCTATTTTTACAATCAAGTATATATCCTCCTTTTGTATTAATAATGATATACCTTATAATTTATAGTATCATTTAAATCCATTATATTCCACCAAATATTCTTAATTTTTCAAAAATAATTTAGAATTGTAAGCTAATTAATTTCTTATAAAAGTATACAATTAAAATATTATATGTCATTTTTATATTTTAATTAAATTACATTTTTTAATGTCTATGCAATGTGTTCATATTTATTTTTATATTCTGTCATCGCTTCATTCCAAGCCTCTTCCACTGAGATTCCTTTCTTAATTGCAATTCTTTGTGCCAATTCTATTATTTTCATAGCTTTTCTTGATATATTCATATATTTTCCTCCTCTAAATTATCATAAATTATTTTAAAGTTAAATTTCTGTAGTCATTTTATATGTTTATTTACTTATATCTTACTAATTATTTGTGTATTAAATGTGAACTACGCTAGAAGAATTTTAGAACTTAATAAACCATAAACTTTACATACAATTCATATATATTTGTCATATCACAATACAAGTGATATAATTTATTATCATTTTATGGGGGTGATATATTATGAAAATAAGAGATGAATACACATGTCCTCTTGAAATTGTACATGACATAATCAAAGGAAAATGGAAAACTATCCTTGTATTTGAATTGAGACAGTCTAATAAGACATTTTCTGAGTTAGAACATAGTATTTTGGGAATAAATCAAAAAATGTTAATTCAACAATTAAAAGAACTACATGAATTTGGTATCGTTGATAAGATAAGTTCAGCTGGTTATCCATTACATGTTGAATATTTTCTTACTGACCGTGGTAAAAAAATGTTAAAGGCTGTGGAAATAATGCAAGAAATAGGTATAGAATATATGCTTGAAAACGGTCAACAAGGGGTTCTAGATAGCAAAGGAATTTGTTATAATAAATAGTTTTATACATACTAAAAAGTAAGTAATTTACATTTCTTATATGAATATTATAATAAGGATAGATAGGAGGTATAAACATGTCTATAGCTTTAATACTAATTGATATTCAGAATGATTATTTTAAAAACGGAAAATGCGAATTATTTGAATCAAAAAAAGCTGCTGAAAATACAAAGAAAATATTGCTGTTCTTTAGAAAAAATGACTTACCAGTTATTCATGTACAACATATATCAACAGATAAAACAGCTTCTTTTTTTCTTCCTCACACTTATGGTTCAGAAATAAATGAAACTGTTTTTCCACTGGCAAATGAAGAAATTATAATTAAACATTCACCAGACAGTTTTTTTCAAACCAGCCTACACACTGTACTTGAGAAAAAAAGTATAACTAAGTTGGTGATTTGTGGGATGATGAGTCATATGTGCATTGATACAAGTGTAAGAACAGCAAAAAAATTGGGATACGACATAACTCTTATAGATGATGCCTGTACAACAAAAAATTTATCTTGGTGTGATGTAGAAATTCATGCAAACACTGTCCATCAAGTATTCATGGCATCATTGCAGAATAGTTTTGCAGATATAAAAAATACAGATATTTTTTTGTCTAGTTGTTATAAATAAAAATATTCACCATATTAAAAAAAGCAAACTTAACCTATTTAAGTATGCTTTTTAATCATTTAAAATTAGATACTTTCTACCATTTTTATATATATAAAATACCCTTATCTATTTTATATTCATATATAACTATTATATAAATTTTAAACTTTACTATATCCACATAAAAAATGTAGTATTATAGTATATATAATATTATATAGAAAGGGGTGCTAGACAAATGAATAATCATATACTAATTCAATTTGGGTATATAGCAAGAATCATTATTGCTGGTTTCTGTGGAGCTTTAATTGGATATGAAAGGAAAAATAGACTAAAAGAAGCTGGAATACGAACTCATTTTATAGTGGCATTAGGTTCAGCACTTATAATCATTGTTTCTAAGTATGGGTTTAATGATATAGTAGGTACTCCAGGTATTGGTCTAGACCCAGCCCGTGTTGCAGCACAAGTTGTTAGTGGAATAGGTTTCTTAGGAGCTGGATTAATATTTATTAGAAATCAATCAGTAAGTGGACTTACTACAGCTGCTGGTATATGGGCAACAGCTGGTACAGGGCTTGCTATTGGCTCTGGACTATATTTATTAGGTATTGTTTCAAGTATTATCATTGTTATTGTACAGATATTACTCCATAGAGATAGGAAATGGATGAAACTTCCTACAGCAGAACAAGTTTCTCTCAAAATTTCTAATAGCACTGATTCTATAGAGTACATTGAGGAGAAATTTAAGAAATCTAATATTGAAATTATAAACATGAATATTAAACGTCTTGATGGAGATTGGTTAGAAATAGTTATATATACTAAGTTACCTAAAGGATACAAAAAAACAAATTTATTAAAATTATTTAGTGATAACCCTCTTATAGAAACTTTAGAAATATAAAAAACAACTATAATGATACAATTTGCCACCGATTTGAAAATGTAGTGGCAAATGGGTGGCAAAAAAATTGCCACTCCATTTTTCTTTGTTAAACAATAATGTGTCTTATTAATGATTTTCTTCTAAACTCTTAAATTTTTCTTTTACTTATTAAAGAATCTTTTGTCCATAAATACTCTGCCAATATCAATTCATATCACACTCTATTATTCTCTATTTTTAACTATATCTATAGGCTGTTGTTGAGTTACACAATGAATCATTCCACCATCTTTATACAACTCTCTTATATCTATTCCTATTACTTTTCTATCAGGATATAAATCTTGTATAATCTGATTTGCAACTTTATCATTTGGGTCATCGTAATTTGGAACTAATACAACTTTATTACCTATATAAAAATTCATATATGAACCTTGATATTCTAAGTTTTTTCCATTTTTTAATTTAACATTATTTTGTGTAAGTGGTAGATATATATAATTATACTTTTCTCCTTTTTCATTAGTTGAATTCAATAATATATTAATATCGTTTTGTTTTAGACCCCAATCTATCAATCCTTTTTCATTTAATGTAATTATTGTTGATTCATCATAAAATTTTGCAAATCCATCAATATGAAAGTCTGTTATATCTATTCCAACCACACCATCTAACCATATAAATTTTTCTACACCATAATATCTTCTTATATATTTTTCTATATCACCTTGGCTTAAGTTTTTATTTCTATTTTTATTTATTATAGAACTTTTAGTTGCTAGAAATGTTCCACCACCATCAAGTTCCATTGCTCCACCCTCCAAAACTACTTCTTTTAAATTTATACTTTTCACTCCTAAGTCTTCACTTATATTTTTAGGAATTTGATTTGATTTACTATATGGTTCTTTTCTTCCCCAACCATTAAATCCCCAATCTAATATTACAAGTTCATCGCTTTCATCATATACAAATATAGGACCATTATCTCTTATCCAAGCATCATCAGTTTTATAAATATAAAAATCTATATAATTCATATCAATATTTTCTTTTTTCAATAAATTTTCTATTCTATCTTTTTCACTTTTATTATAAACTACTATATGAACATTCTCACCTTTCACTAAAGACTTTGTCATATTTACCCATACATCTTCTATTCCATTTTGATATTTTTTCCCATAAGTATAACTATGAGGCCATTGCAACCAAGTTCCTTCATGTTCTTCATCTTCTAGTGGCATATAATACTTTTGTTGATTATTTTGATTTATGGTTTTGTTTTCATATCCTTTTGTAAATTCTCTTATCATCAATAATAATGGTAGTGATAATCCCAGCATTAAAATTCTCTTATTCATAATAACCTCCTCTATTTTTATATTTCAAGTATAAAGGTTATCATAATGTCAAGGTCAACTAATCTTTTGAAACTTTTATAGATACTTCTGTTATAAATTCGTAGCTAAATGGAGTTAATAATGAGTCTACAAAGTATTTTTCAACAAAATTTCCTTTAATTTTAAAATCGTTATTTTTAATCCACTTGTACAAAGCAGAATAAGCACCAGTTAAATTTTCATAATCTCCATAACATATTGTACTAATATATGTACCGCTTTCAATTACCTTATTATTAAATCCTTTTATATCTTTATTATCTATAATAGGTTGATAATATTCTATTTCATATGTGTTTTCATCTACATTTTCATTATTGTAAAACATTACATAATAATATCCAACTTTATTAGATTTGTTTTTTGAAATCGCATTATAGCAAGATTCTATAAATTCTCCTATATCCTTATAATTAATAATAGCTTTTTGGCACAATGTATTAACTGATTGTCGTTCACAAATATTAATATCATAATTATTTATGATTATATCTTTAAATTTCACCTTTTCTTCTATTTCTGAAATTAAATACCCATATGTATTTACCTTTTTTGTTAATTCTTCAATCTTATTGATATATATATCTATACTTTCATATTTATTATTATCGAATATATCTTTTATTTCTTCATAAGTAAATTCATACCTTCTTAAGTTTTTGATTTTTGATATTACATTAATGTCTCCCTCTGTATAGTATCTATATCCATTATTTTCTATGTGACTAGGTTTCAATATATTTTCTTTATCATAATATCTGAGCATTCTAGATGATATTTTAGTTATTTTTGAAGCTTCACCTATTTTATACATACAAACACCTTCTTTATTTTATTGATTGTAAGTTTATTACTTTACTATTATATACTGTAGATAAAACTTGAACAAAATGTAAAGGGTAAAATTTTACCAAATAAAAATAGACTAGATAATCACTAGTCTATTTTCACATTATTTAATCCAGAATTTTCATATTATTTTATCACCAATTAAAATTTAATTATTTAATTACAAGTACTTGAATTCCAGTTACAAATTGTAGTATTTTCTTTATGTTTATTTATATTTATTTATATTTATTTTGAAACCGTTAAAATATCAGACATTAAATCAATGTTTTTATTTTATCTTATTTATGTTTATTTATTTATAGTTAATTTTATATAATAAGTTCGGTGGCAAATGGGTGGCAAAAACAATTTGCCACCCATTTTTTCTTTGTAAAATAATACTCTTTATTTCTCATTTTCTTCTAAATTATTGAAATACTCTTCTAGTTCATCTAATTTATCATAATCTAATTCTTCATCATCTCTATGTAATGCTGAAATTAAACTCTTAACTGAATTTTTATGTATATTCTTTATAAATTCTCTTGTTTCAAATCTCTGATATTGCTTTTCTTTTACTAGTACATTATAGTGAGTACGTTTATCTATTTTCTCTGTTTCTAAAAACTCCCTTCTTTGCAATCTTTTTAATACTGTAAATGTAGTTGTATCTTTCCAATCATATTTTTCTTCCATTGCATTAACCAAATCTCTAGAAGTTAATACTTTGTTAGCTTCCCAAATATATCTCATAACTTTTAATTCTGCTTCTGGTAATTTACTAATCTTCATAGTTTACACCCCTTTGCCGATTTATGTATAACTAAATTTTATACCAATAAGAGTGTGTAATCAATTAGATTGGAATAAATATATATTCCAATTTATTCCATTATATTATATATTATTTTTCCATTTTTAGCTTTCAGTAATATCTCTCCAGAAGTATTGGAAACATTTTCAACTACATTTATGTTTACCTTATATGTTGATTTTATGTTTTTTCTTACACTATTTGTAGTTTCAACACTTATATCTTCATATTCTTTCCACAAACTTCCTACTAAAGAATTGTACTTATATTCATCCAAGTCAATATCTAATATTGTATCTATATATAATATATTTTTAGCTTTGTCGCCAGAAATTTCAAAATCTGTATAAGCTTCTTCATATTCTCTTATAATTTTATCAAATACTATAGATTCTCGAGCTTTTATTACTCCAAAAATCCCAACTATCACTACTAAAACAATTAATATAATTTTTTTATTTTTCATTTTAATTACCTCATTTTTATATTCTCTTAATCTAATATTCTAATTTTTGCATTGCAATTACTGAAAATCTAACATCTTTAACTATATCAGTTGCTTTTTGTAGAGACTCACTATTACTGTTCATTACTCCATCTATTATAAGATCCACAACTTCTTCCATATCTTCTAAATTCTTTTTAGTATATTTTATTATATTACCTTCTTTTTCTGTAAGTTCTATATTTTTTAATGATATATCATTTTCTACATCTTCTATTGCCCCAACTTTTTCTCTACAGAAATATTGAAGCTCTAAAAATCCTTTTATCATTTCGCTACTATCAGTACCTTGATTAACCCACTCATTCATTAAACCATATGTCTCTTGAGTTTTTGCCTGTAATTCTTCATTTAAATTATGTACTTCTCTAATAGATTCTACCTTAAACTGATCTAGATCTTCTTCTTGTAAAACATTTTCTGAATTAGAAACAGGTGTAACCTCACCTTCATCGTTATTTTTACTTGAACATCCAGTCAGAATAATTACACATAAAACCCCTAGTATTGATATTATAACTTTTTTTCTCACAAATTCTCCCCCTCTAAATTTAAATTTCCTCAAATTAATTATATATACAAATAGATTCTATAACAACCAAATTATTCCATTATTGTACTAATTTATTTTTTTTAATAAAATTTTATAACAGATATTGAAGATATTACATTGTCTATATACAATGACAGAGTAAGTTTTTTAAATTTCTAAAATCATTTATATATCATTAATTAAATATTTTCGTAACAGAAATATTAGAAGATAATAAGATTGATTTGATAATTACAGGTGAAAAAACAAAGTTGTTTGGAAAAGTAAAAAGAGCATCCCTTACGACAGAAAATGCTCTCTTTAATATGATTAACTTAGTAAAGATGGATTGGATGTTCATCTTTACTTTTTTTATTATATCATATAGTTTACTCTATGAAAAAGACCTATTTAAATCGTTTCTAAGATATGTTGAGTAAGGTTCTTGATAGTTTTAAAAATAAGCACCCCTATAAAAAGAGTGCTTTAGTGTATGCTAATGTATATATCTAATACAATTAGAACATGTCTTATGTTTTAGTATGATAATTTTCGTTCACTTTATTGTTACAATATGTATTATAGTTTTATATATCTTGTTAATATTTTTAGTTATAGAGTTGCTATATTTTTAAACATATTACATTTAACTCATTTATTTTTTCTTAATACAATACACAAAAATATATATTTACACTATAATCACATGATATATCAATAGCTTTCAATAAAGTTAATGTAATTTAAATGCCAACTAAATACTTAATAATCATCAGTACATTATAAAAAAACAGATTCTAATAATTCAACTCTAACTCAAAATCTTTACTTAATAAATCATTTATTTCACACATTGCACTTATATCAGATATATCACCTATGTTAATTAATATTTGTCCACTATCTATTAAGATATTATCAAATATTATTCTAAATTCTTGTTGTCTCTTAAAGTAATCTTTTTTCCAAAATGCTCTTCTTGATGTATTAAAATCTCTTATTCTTTCAAACTGGTTAATGTTAGGATTATAATATTTTACATATCCAAATTCTAAACCAATATCTCTAGTTTTAGTAACTTTGATAATTCGCTTTATAAATTCTCCTGCTTCTATAATTAGTGCATGAGTATAATTTCCAAATTCCTTTTCTAAATATTTAATTTTATTATCATCAAAACTTAGAATTAAATGTTTATCGACGTACTCTAAATCACTTTTACTTATTCCTAATAAACAAAATACTGGCTTTCTTGTGTACCCTTCTACTCTAACTCTCGTTTCAGAAGCCTTAAATTCAAAATCGCCCATGTCAATTCCTAAAAGTGCTTTTAGAGGTCTAACTGGTTTTCTTGTGTTAGCTTCAAAAAAACGAAAGTTTACTCCATTAAGTAATAATGCACTTTCATCTCTATCTCCAATTCCAATTTTCCCATATGTCTCTTCTAAATCAATAAAATATTTTAAATTATTTGTATATATTTCCCCTTTTTTCAGTTTTTCTAGATTTTCTTTTGTACCAAATTTTATTAATAGATTTACCTCTTCTATTTCATTATCTGATTTAAGCATTGTTAACAAACCTTTTCTCCTTTCATAATTAACTATCAGTAACCAATAATCATTCTAATAAAATTATAATATAAATAAATTAAATACCATAGATATTTAATTTATTTATATTATAATTGTAAAATCGTTCGACAAATTGCTGATATAAATTCTTAAATATGCTATAAATTAAAGTATATTATATATGAATTTATGGGGGATTTTATGAATTTGATAAGTTGGAATCAAAATAGAAAATTAAAAAAACATTTTAAAGGAAATAAGGAAAATATAAAAAAATACCATGAATATTATATAAAAATATATAATCATTATAATGAAATTGAAACAGTAGATAGCATTCGAAAGATAGAAATCGAGCAGACTAGAATTCGAGGACAATTAGAAAAAAATAATAATCCTGGTAATGCATTGTATATAGCTCTAATTGCAATAATTTTTTCATTATTATACAATCTTTCATCTAATATTGTAGAATCATTTTTATCTAACTTAGTATTTAATATCTTAAAAATTAAATGTCCTAATTTAGATTTACTCATTCAATTAATATGTATTCTTATTTTTTTAGCCTATGTACAGTTTACTTCTTTAAGTATAGCTAAACCTTATCGAGATGATATACAATTTTATACTACTGCATTAGATGTATTGGAAGATATGAAAAAGAAAAAACTTAGAGAAAAAAAGTATAAAAAAAGAAGGTAACAACTACTTTTAGTTGCTACCTTCTAATCTATTTAACTAAGTTTTCTACTTCATTAAATGCTTTCTCATTTCCATTCCCACCAATTTGAGTTATATTTTTAAACTTTTTATTCTTGATTAACTCTTTTTGGCTATTCTCTAATCCATTTCCAACTAATACTACTGGAGATTCAGTTTTTCCTGCAAGCACTCCTACTGATAAGGCATCTACTAAATCATCTTGTTTATTCATTCCATTCTTAGCTATATATAAGTCATTAAGTGTATCTTTACTATAAAAATGATTTATTACTTTTGAGTTAGTTTCTGTTCTATCAGAACCTTCTATTTTAGTTACAGATGGTAATGTATTACTCACTTCTTTATTATTAAATAAAGATTCTCCACCTATTACATATGATTTTGATATGTCTTTATTAGCTATTAAGTCTTTTATATCTTTCATATCATCATTTTGATTAGTAAGAAGAATTTGCATTTCCTCTTTGGCTGATATAGCTCCCATACTTACTGCATCAGCTAGTCCCTTTTCTACATCTACCACTACTACTTTTGACAGATTAGAATTTTTGTCTAATTCTTTTGCAAGTTTTATTGATGTTTCATATCTATCATTTCCAGATATTCTAATTACACTTAAGCCCTTTTCTTTTAAATCAGACACTACTTTTTCATCAACAGACTTTAAACCACCTACTATGTACACATTTTTTGCTTCTAATCTATTTATTTCTTTTTCTGTTAATTTATTTAAGTTATTATTTTTTGTAAGTAGTATTGGTGCATCTTTAGACTTAGTAAATGGTGTTGCTGATAAGTCATCAGATATACTAGAGTCATTTATTAGCACTATATTATCAGCTTTATTCCATCCTTTTTGACTTATTTTTACTGATGTTTCATTTCTATCTGAACCAGTTAGTTTTACATTAGAAGTTGTTGTGTTAGTTTTAGAAGACTCTTCATTTGTGGATGATGAACCACCTCCACCTACTGACGAACCTCCTGCTGATGTTGATTTTTTTGATTTGACCAATCTAACTCTTCTAATTTTGTGTTTTTGCTTACATCTAAACTAGTTAATCTATTTTCCTCACAGTACAACCTCTCAAGTTCTATATTTTTTGTTACATCCAAGTTAGTTAATTCATTTTGTGAACAATATAAACTCCTCATAAGGACATTGTTACTTACATCTAAACTGGTTAATTTATTCTCTGAACAATATAAACTTCTTATCTTACCATTTTTGTTTATATCTAATTTTGTTAATTGATTTTTTTGACAGTCTAATGTAAGAAGTTCCATATTATAAGAAAGATTCAAGTTTACTAATTCATTTTGTGAACAATATAAGTATTTAAGATTTTTATTTTTACTTGCATTTAAACTATCTAATTTATTTTTATAACAAGTTAAATTCTCCAAGTCAATATTTTTACTTATATCTAAAGTATTTATCTCATTGTCATAACAGTATAATTCTAAAAGTTCTATGTTATTCTCTATATTCAAACTTGTTAACTTGTTTACTGCACACTCTAGATATTTTAAATTCTTATTGCTACTTATATCCAGATTCTTAAGATTACTTCCACTACAAGTTAAATCTTCTAAATTAATACAATTTTCCACATTTAAATTACTTAATTGCTCTTGATTACAATATAGTTTTACAAGTTTTTCATGATTTTTTAAGTTTAAATTTTGCAATTTATTGTTGTTACAAGTTAACTTAACAAGCTCTTTATTATTATCTAAATTTATATTTGCTAATTGATTAAATGAACAGTTTAAATCCTGTAATTCTAAATTTGTAGATATATCTAAATCATTTAAATTATTATGCTCACATTTTAAAATTTTCAAATTCTGATTCTTAGATAAATTTAAACTACTTAATTCATTTTCAAAGCATAAAAGAGTTGTCAAATTAGTTGCTTTAGTTATATCTAAATTTTTCAAATTATTTTTTCTACAGTTCAATTCTTCTAATTTAGAATTTTCTATAACTAAGTTTGTTAGATTATTTTCTCCACAATGTACTGTTATTAACTCTTTATTATTACTTAAATCTAGACTTGTTAGTTGATTTTCGTTACAATATAATTCTTTTAAATTTATGTTGCTACTTAAATCTAGGCTCGTTAAATTATTTCCTCTACAACTAAAGTTTTCTAACCCAATAAAATAATTAATTCCAGATAAATTTTTTATTGATTTGCTTCCTAAGGTTAACTCTTTTGTAGATTCTATAATCGCTTTTTGTGAAATTCCAATTGGATTTCCATCATCTAAAATACTTAGTTTATCGCAAATTACTTTTCTAAAATTTTCATCTGGAAAGGCTTCTTCCATTGTCATATTTTCTAAGTTATTAACTTTCCTTGCTTCATATCTAAATTCCATATTTTTCTCAATATCTTGTGCATTTATCTTATGTACCAAAGGTGATACAACTACCAATGAAAGTGATAAAATAACTGCTTTTTTGCTTAAAGTTTTCATCCCCTACACCTCATTCAAATAATATTTACCCACTTGAATTGTAGCACATAATATTAACCTTAGAAACAAACTTTAATATTATTATATAATAAATTATTTTTTTATTATGAATGAGGTATTAGAAAATATCAACTATCTCTAGTTATTACCTTCTAATCTATCTATTAATAAAATCTAATGCCTTGTAAAGTGTATCAAATCTATCATTACCTTTTATCATAGTATAGTGTTCTTTCGTTATAGAACTTATCTTTTCACATGCTCCACCACCAACAACATATAAATTCTCTGTCTGACCTGGTACGTAATCTTTTATATCACATATTAATATTTTTCCATCATTATAACCCCAACCAACTACAGTTGCAGGGATTTTGTCAACCTCTCCATCATAAACTATTGTATGTTTATACATCTTACTCACTCCCCCACTATTTTTTATCTTATCTTTAAAATCTACCCACAATTTCGGATTATCAAGCATCTTACGAGGACAATATTTTTTCTTAGCATCATAGTGTCTAATCACTTTATCTGCACTAATATTTAAATCTTTCATTAACTTTTTAGTTAAGTCTATTGCATTTTGTCTTGCTTTTGTATAATTTCCATCACGATTTACACATATTTCTATATTTATACTATTATAGTTTGTAACTCCTGCGATTAGTGCAGTACCATAACTCTTACCAACTGCCCAAGCTCCGTCTTTGTGGTCTAGTGTTTGATATATTACTTTATCATCTACATAGTAATGTACACTTGCTTCTAAGTTACCATTGTTGAGTGCTTGTGCATGTCTCTTAGCATCTGCTCCCTTGTCCTCGTTATCAGTTTCATGAATTACTATAAACCTAGGGCTATTCTTGTTTGGATAACACTTTTTCTTTGTTAACATCTTTATTATATCTACCATTATTTATTTTCCTCCTTTAATTGTTTGTAAGTTTGATTTATACCTATTGATATACCCCAGCAAATTACACCTTGTAAGACTGCATCAGCATTTAATCCTAACATCCATACTGAGAAACCTATCCCAAGTGCTAATAACACTACTGGAATATACTTGTTATCTAATTGTTTATATTTCTTACAACCTGCTCCTATAACATAAAGAGCAGCAACTAAAATTAGTAACTGCTCTGGTATGAAACTTATTAAATTATCCATTTATTTTCCTCCTAATTAATTAAAATATTCCTCTCTGTATTGCAAATATAAAGAACCCTACAAGGGTTGTAATCATTGTTCCAATTAGCCATTTAAGCATACTTGTAAGTGAGTTTAAATTCTCACACAATGCTTTTAACTCTGCTTTAGACTCTATATTTGCTATCTTTAATTCGTCTATTTCTTCTCCATGCTTATTTATTCTTGTTTCGTGCCTTTTTAAATCTGATTCAAAAAGTTCTTCATTCATGTAAGCCTCCTAATTTTGATATTAAAATAAGACTTAGAGTAATCTCTAAGCCTTTGACAATTAACGATACTTAACTGCTATATAATCATAACCTGCTCCGCCATTAACTGGACCTTTTGGTAACCATGAATTATCCTTTATATCTATGCCTCTGTGACTATCAGTACTATCAAAACATGTTTCTTTCGTTCTTGCATTATAAAAGAAATAAAACAGAGGAGTGTATATACAATAATATTTTTCACCTACAAGATTTGTGGTAGTATATGAAACAATGTCAGGCTTAAAGCCCACAACTATTCCATTTGGATAATGGTCTTTATCATATATAAAAAATCCACTTGTACTTTGATATCTATTTCGCAAACTATTTATAGTATTATCTTTGCTTACTATAGTATTCTTAAATCCTGTAATATAGTTCGCATACTCTTGAAATGTTTGTTCTGATGTGGCAGGAGAGCCAATAGCAGTTGCAATCAATTCTTTTCCTTTGTTAGCTTCTTGAAAAAAATAATCTGCACTATCAAAATAATCTTTTACCTTTTCAGATAATTCAACAAATGTATTGTTCAAACTTGCATCTATATCTTTTAATGCTAATACATTTACAATACTTCTTTTTCCGCTTTTTAAACCATCTTTCATTTCGCTAACTTTAGTTGCTATATCCTGTAAACTAGCACCATCCTCTAATGGCATTATATTCTTACTTATACTTACAACTTTTTCTGCTATAGCATTTGCACTGTCTGTAACAACTATTTTAAGTGTGTGTAGTGCATTATCTTCTAATGTATAGTTAATTGTTTTCTCTGATGTTAAATCTGTTGTTATTGTTTCTTTTAATACATCATCTATAAAGTATTCTATTTTAGTTAATAGTGTAGGGTCTGTGTGGTCTGCTTTGAATGTTGCTTGTGTGGAGTTATAAGAAGATACAGTTAAAAAAGGTAATGATTGTAGTAATTCTATTTTGCAATAGCCCTCTATTTTGGTAGTATTTCCTCCAGCGACACTGCCAGTATTTTCTAACCAGTATTCAGAAGTTGGTGTATATCCTTTTGGTTTATAACTATCTTTAGTAAGTGCATAACCACTTCCACCACTTCCGCTTGAAGTAGTACCATTACTTGCACCACCAAACCAACCACCACCACCACCATTATATGCGTAATCACTATCACTTAATCCAAGCACAGCTCCTGCACCACAACCAAAAACACCACTAAAACAATCTTTATAACCTCTACCACCAGCATATTGTGTAGCTCCTGGAGTATAATAATTTAAATAACCTTCAGAAGAACCTCTTCCATTACCACCTTCAAAACCACCACCTAAGCCACCAGGAGTATCAGAATAACTTCCACCTGCACCACCTGCAACAATTATTCTAGAAAGTAATCCTTCTTTATTATTCCACTCACCACCAACAAGTCTAATATCAGTAGCACCACCACCACCTTGACCTCTAGAAAGCCCACCACCATTATATGCAAAAACATCTTTACGATGGTCAAGACCAACTCCACCAACATAAATGTATAATGTAGTTTCTTTTTTTAGTGTAAGTTCACCATAAGTATAACCACCTTTAGAAGAAGGGGTACCAGAAAACGCAAACCCTCTAGCACCAAAACACTCTAATTTATATTTTCCAGGTTTTAATGTTACACTTTGTTCACTTCCTGTATAATTAAATTCATAAACTGTTGCCATTTAATCCACCTCTTTCTTAATTTATGGTTTTATTGTACCTAATTTCAAAGCCATAAAAGTCTGCAAAGTGTAGATGAAGTGTAGGCAAAATGTAAATGAATTTATATATTTTTAGGAATAAAAAAAGAACCTTCTATACTGTTGGTTCTACTTGTGTTTCTTCTTTATTTAATAAACTTGTTAACTCTAAATATTGTTCTTCTGTAACCCTATTTACTTCATAAAATACATCCATTTTATGTTGTAAATCCTCTTTGGTACTATAGTTCTTTTGTTCTATCATTAATTTTAATAAGTTATACATATTAATTCCTCCTAGATATTGTTATTTAATTTCATATTTACTACTTCAAATGCTGTGCTTACTATCTCACTATCTCTATTTTTATTTTCTTCTTTTAACATACTTAGTTCTTCTTCTAATGCTTTCAATCTCTTTTGTTCATCTGTCAAAATAACTTCTATATCTTTTATATTTAGTTCTTTTGTAACTGGATTTATTGACTCTATATACTGTTTGTTATAGTCTATACTTCCATGTTCAATATCAATATAATTTAATTCAGTTATTTTTGACCACTCTTGTATATCTCCTGTTGCTTCTCCGGTTTGAAGCCATATTCTGCCCGTTTGGTCGTAAATTATTCTATTATTTCTATTCATATTATCACCTCATTTTTATTGATAAGCATACCAATTTATAATTTGTTCTTTTATTGTATAACCGTCTCTCCTGCTATCAACTCTAAAAAATTCAATTTCAAATTTACTTTGAGATATATTTTTAATTATAGTTTTGCAATCACCTGTAAAAGTTTCTCCATTTCCTCGTATAGAAAAAGTTTCTTGTTTGTTATTAGAAGAATGAACAGTTGTGTATTCAGAAGAACTATCTCTATAAAAAGATATATCAAAGAAAGCAATGATAAAACTTGGAATAAAATCTAAATTAATTGGAACGTTAATTATACCTGGATTTTCATTAAATATTATTTTTGTTGTATTAGTATAAGTACCACTAGCCCATTTTTTACGTTGACTAAGCTGATTATTCAATTCTGTTATCCTATTTTGTAACTCCTGCACACTAGCGTCTGTACTGTCAAAAGAAGTCTTTATTTTCTCCGATAACTCCACTAATGTATTATTTAAACTTGCTTCTATATTCTTTAATGCTAAAGTATTTATAATACTTGTTTTCCCATTTCTAAACCCTTCTCCAATCTCTACTAATTTAGATGATATATCTTGTAAAGTTGCATCAGATTGAAGTGGCATTATTTCTTTACTTATACTCAAAGCCTTCTCAACAATTGCATTTTCTGCATCTGTAGCTACTATTTTAAGTGTGTGTATTGCATTGTCTGTAAGTTCATAGTTTATTGTTTTTTCTGCTGTTAAATCTGTAGTAAATGTATCTTTTAATACATCATCAATGAACCACTCTATTTTACTTAAATTATTATCTGTGTCTATTGCTGTAAATATTGCAGTAGTTGAATTATAAGAGGATATATTTAATTTTGGTTTAGTGTTGCCTTTTGTGAATGTAACAGTTTTATCTAACATTTTACCACCAGCAACAGTACCAAGCTCAATAGTTATATTATTTACAGAGTT
>NZ_JBJODK010000014.1:0-123493 GCF_045900275.1 Clostridioides sp. GD02367
GCAGGAACCCTGTGACTTCAGTCATGGGAGGTTCAGAGAATATAACTGGTAAAATTAAAAGTATAAAATTTTAATATCTGTCTATTTTAAATATAGATTATATAACTGAATTAAAATAGACTTAAATTTTATTTTATGTTAAAATCTTTACAGTAATAAATAATTTTATTTTAAGGAGATAATTTTATGAATAATTACTTAAAATTTGCTACATATCAACTTATAGGCTTTACATCTTCTATACCTAGACTTATTAAAATTAAAAAGAATCCTGATAAATTTAGCTTAAAAGAAAAATTTGAATTTATGCAAAAGCAAGCTAGAAAATCTTTAGATATAGTAAATATAGACCTTAATATAATTGGAAAAGAAACATTACCAAAAGAACCTCTTCTATTTGTTGTAAATCATTCTAGTATGCTTGATAGTTTTATATTAGCAGCAAGTGTGGAAAGACCAATTGGATGTGTAATTGCAGACGAACCAGTTTGGAGAAATATACCTATATTTAAAGAATGGGCAAAACTATTAAGATGTGTATATGTAAACAGAAAAAACAATCGAGAAGGTATAAAAAGTATATCTGAAGCTTCTCAAAATATACTTAAAGGTCAAAGCATGGCTGTATTTCCAGAAGGAGATTTGACATGGATTAAAGAACCAAATTCATTGGTATCAGATTTTAGAAGTGGGGCCTTAAAAATAGCATACAAAGCAAAATGCCCTATTGTTCCACTGGTAATAAAAAACTCAAAAGATACTTATGAAGGGTATCAACCTATTGGCAAGATTAATTCTCTTCCTGTTGAAGTTGAATTTTTAGAACCGATTTATGACCATATTGAAAATCCTAGACTAAAATCTTCTGTACTAGGTGAAAATATAAAAAATAATATGATAAAAGCAATAGAAAGCTTTAGAAAATCAAATAAAACATTTAAAGAATTTTAATATTAAAATTTATTGACTAAAAAAAATTTTAATGTTAAAATTCTTTTTAAGAGGTGATTAACATGGCAAAAAACACAAAACAAACAACGGTTCATATTGATGAAACATTACTCAAAGAGGTTAAAAGAATAGGAATTAATGAAAATAAGAGTATATCCCAGATAATAAATGAATCAATAATAAATTATGTATTGGTATATAGAGAAAATGAAGATAAGGAAAAAAATGAACATGATAAGAATTTAAATGAAACAATAAATGCGTTCAAAAAAGAAGAAGAAAAAAGAATACAAGCTAAAAGTGCTGCTAGAGCTATAGCAGAAGCAAAAAAACGAGTTCTTTATTAAAAAACAAAAATCGGTACAAATTAAGCACCGATTTTTTGATATTTAAAATAATTTTAAAAATAATTAAATTCTTCTTTAAATTAAATCACCAACAACTTTTACTTTTATAAGAAGTGCATTTCCAGGAAGGTATGCAAGTGGAACATCTTCTATGTTTAATACTTCTATAGTATCTTTTTTAGCACCAGCCTTTAGAGCTTTATTTACTGCCTCTTGCTTTGCATCTTCTATAGCATCTTCCCTAGACATTTTATCTAAGCTATACACCTTTTCTACATCTCCACTTATTTGTCCTAATGCAGCACCAATAGCATTTGCAGCAGTATAATGAGGAGGTCTTATAACATTACTTATGCCTCTTAATTTTTCAGGAACAATTATACTTCCTCCACCCGTTAAAACTAACTCAACATCATCTTGACTAGTTTTCATTTGGTCTACAGCATCTTCTAGTTTTAAAATTACCTTTTTATATACCTCATCACAATACTCTTTATCTAAATGTTCAACATTAGTTTTTCTATCTTCAAATGCCATATCTAACCTTGTAACAACATCTGACAAAGTTAAAGTATCTCCACCAAATATTATTGCATCTTCAGTTATTTTGTAACCAACACTTTCAGGACCTATCTTTATATTATCTTTTTCACCTTTTACACATGTCCCACCAGCAAGTCCAATAGTTAAAACATCAGGCATTCTAAAGTTTGTATGTACTCCTCCAATTGTAACTGGAATTGATGATTCTCTAGGGAATCCATTATATAGTACCCCTAGGTCACTTGTAGTTCCTCCAACATCCAATACTATTGCATTTTTTACTTCTGATAAGAAAGAAGCTCCTCTTATAGAATTTGTTATTCCACATCCAATTGTAAAAATTGGATATTTCATTGTATACTCTAAATTCATTAATGTTCCATCATTTTGACTAAAATAAATTTGTGCATCTATACCTAAATCTTTAAGTGCTTTTTCAAATCCTAAAGATACTGCTTTACCTACTTGAGATAATGCAGAATTTAAAATGGCTCCATTTTCTCTTTCTAGTATACCTATATTGCCTATTTCATTTGATAAAGATATAGGAATATCACCTAGAATTTCTCTAACCCACTTTGCAACTTCCTCTTCTTGTTGTTTATTTACTGGAGCAAATACTCCACTTATTGCAACACTTTCCACTCTGTCTTTTATTTTATTGCAAAATTCTACAACTTCTTCTTTACAAAGTTCATTTATCTTTCTACCATCAAACTCATATCCACCAGACACTAGTATTGAATCTAGTTCTATCTTTTCTCTTAAATCTTCTGGCCAATCTATAAAAGGAAGAATAGCAGTTGTCGCTGGCTTTCCTATTCTTATCATTGCTACATTATTAAGTCTTTTTCTTTCTACAATAGCATTTGTACAATGAGTTGTACCAAGCATAGCATACTTTATTAAAGAATGGTCAATCTTACTTTCATCTATAACTTTTTTTAAAGCATTATAAACACCTGTTTCAACATCTTTTGTAGTTGCTACCTTAACTGAATGAATTACTTTTAATTCCCCATCCAGTATACAAGCATCTGTATTTGTTCCTCCAACGTCAATTCCTACACGATACATCAAAATTTCCTCCTAAACTTTATTTTCCTTGTAATTCTTCTACTGTTTTATATTCCACATCATATCCAAAGTATCCAGGTCCAACTGTCTCAATTCCTTTTTCTGTTCTCCATTTTTCATTACAAGGAAAAGCTACTACCATAACACGCGAACCGTATTTTATTCTTTCTGTAGTTATTGGAAATCCAGTTTCTAAATCTAATACTGCTATTAAATCTGGTGTAATACAAAGTGGTGTATCACCTTTTTTTGCAATTAAATTCTCGTTTTGAAATAATATAGAATACTCTCCATCATATTCATTAATTCCA
Source organism: Clostridioides sp. GD02367 (assembly GCF_045900275.1). Classification (NCBI taxonomy): domain Bacteria; kingdom Bacillati; phylum Bacillota; class Clostridia; order Peptostreptococcales; family Peptostreptococcaceae; genus Clostridioides; species Clostridioides sp. GD02367. The sequence goes on from NZ_JBJODK010000014.1 coordinate 3,230, forward strand.
GCAAAAAAAGCATGCCCTCTAGTAAATCCACCTTTCAATTCTCTCTTAATATCAATTACCTTTCCTTCAAATAACTTATATCCTTTTAATTCTTTCAATATATTCTCAACAGCACCTTTTGAATCAGACTTATTTTCAAGCAAAAATCCTCCTATAGTTTCAGCTATTGTAAGTGTATTACCTATAGCAGCTTTTTTAACTTGAGCTCCACTTAAATTGTAATCACTGATAGAAGAACTTCCTCCCATTTCCACAGTTAGAGTTCTGGCTAATCTTTCTGACCAAATTCCATCTACAGGATAAAGGATAGCAGAATTTCCTTTTTCATCAGACATTACAGCAGGTGATGCCTCATACCCTTCAAGATAAAAAGTTACCATTTGAGCTTCAGGAAAAGCTCTCCCCATAGAATCAGCATCCAAAATAGGTAGTCCTTTTTTTGCAGCAACTGCTATTGGCATAAGTGAGTTTATTCCTCCTATTTCTATAGGAATTATAACATCTACTTTTCTATTTATTAACTTCTCCATTATTTCTAAAGGTGTAGTTAATTCTACCTCAGAAAGTAATTTTTCTATTGTAATTACAGGAGAACCCATACCAGATACTGGAACTACTAGAGCATCATCATCAAGTTCATCCAAACTTATTACTTTTACAGGACCATACTTTTTAATTGCTTGTTTTGCAACAAGTTTACCTACATATGGGTCTCCTCCTCCTCCAGTTCCAAGTACTGCTGCACCAACTGCTATTTTATCTATACTTTCTTCTGTTAAAAATCTCATGTTACTTTCTCCTCATATTTCAAATTTATTTTATACTTTATAAACAAACTTCATTACACTGCTTTATCTACATTTTCCTTATTTTTTGCTGAACAAAGCACTTTTCCAATAATAGATTGTACTACAAATCCTGCTATAAACCCATCTAAAGGAGCTATAGTAGTAAGAGTTATAAATCCATATGTTGAAAGATAAGTTATCAATATCCCAATTACCCAAGATACTATTGAACGTTTAACTATTGGTTTATATAATACACCCTTATCAAAACCTTTAAGCTCTTGCTTTACTATGTAATATTCTGCTGTATATACACCACCAACAGGTGCAATTACGATTCCAAGTAGATTTAAGAATCCTATAAAACCTTCATATATTCCAAATACAGCTAATAATGTTGCTACAATACCAAGAACTATAGTTAATACTTTCTCAGGTGCTTTTTTAAGTACAAGTGCTATACTTAGTGATGCTGAATAAACATTACTTGTATTTGTAGTCCATTGAGCTAATGTAAGCACAATTATACCTGGTATAGCAATTCCCAACGTAATAAAAATTCTCATAATATCTGAAGTTCCCATACATTTTACCAATATTATAGAAACTACTATCATAAAGGCATTTCCAAATTGTATTCCCAAGAAACTTGAAAGTGCACAATCTCTTCTACTTTTAGCCCAACGACTTATATCAGGAGATACTATTGCACCAACTATTATTATACTCATTGATAAAGAAACTCCACCTGCAAATGTCATAGTAGACTTCATATTATCATCAACTGGAATTCCATTTGCTCTAAAAGCTAAAAATATAGTTAACATCATAAGAATTAATAAGAATGGTACTGAATATACACTTAATTTTTCCATTGCCTTATATCCATAAATAGCAGTGCTCATCATCAAGAGACCACCTATTAGGCTTAGAATTTGCATACTTACATCCAGATTAAATATATCTTTTATTATTATTTGTGCATTTTGAGCAAAGAAACCTACTTGAACTCCAAACCACCCTAATAGAGAAACCCCTATAACTAGAGAAAATATTTTTGCTCCAGTCTCTCCAAACACATACTTTGTTATCATAGATGTAGATAGACTTGTAGACGAACCAACTAAAGAGCATGTAGTATACAAAATTGCAGAAAAAAATGAACCAACAATTACTGATAATATTGCTTGTTTCATTGGCATACTCTGTGCCAATTCAGCCCCTAAAATAACAGATGATAAATCCACACCTATTGCTACTAAAACTGAAAACATAGCTACCCAGCCACGTTTTTGGTGCTCTGGAACCTGCTCCAGCGCATAGTTAATTTTTTCTTCTTCCATTTTCATCCCTCCATTTAAATCGTAAAGTCACTGAGTCCAGTATATTTTACAATTTTCTAATTTATAAATTTATTAACTATCATATATTTATATTTTTCATTTAATATATAGTTTTAAATTTTCTGAAATAATTCTATAATAAAAAACGCCTCTTGGAAAAATCCAAGAGACGAATATAAATCCGTGTTACCACTCTTATTAGTAAAAATTAATTTTACTCACTCATTTTCTTAAGGCGAATTAAACCACTATTATAACAAGATTATAATAGTATTCTCCAAAGTCCTTTTCACACAAATTCCAATATTAGTTCTCAGCCAAATCTAATTCTCTGTAAAATTCCTTTATGCTACTTTCTTCTTCTACGAATCTATAATATTTATTTATAGTTAATTTATGATTTATATAATAATATATATGCAATATTTTGTCAACTCAAAAAGTAAATTACTTGTATTTTTTAGTTTTATATGTAAATTTTTATATTATTACTATATTTATATAATGTAATTTTTAAAATTTCATCAAAATTTATACTTTATTATCTACAAATTTACAGTATAAACAGTTTGTATAAAACAATTAATTTTTGTATAAAATATAATTTTAAATATATAAAGAAAATATTTCTTCTTAAAAATTAAAAAATAAAAAGCTATGATTTTACATTCATAGCTTAATACAACTACTGTTTTAATTTACTAATACAATATTTCATCAACATTTTTATAATGATTAATCATTGTATTTTAAAACAGATACTTATATATTAATAATATTTTCATTGAATTATACGTCATATATAATTACATTTTAATAGTAATTTTACTAAATTATATCTACTGAATCATCCACATGTATAATTCCTTCTTTTAGAACCTTCACAAAAATTCCTTCTCGTGGCATTACACAGTCTCCAGTTAATTTCTTAATTTCACATCCATTGTGACACTTTTTACCAATTTGAGTCACCTCAACTTCACATTTACCAATTCTTAGTTTTGTCCCAACAGGTAAAGAAAATACTTCTATCCCTTCTGTAGTTATATTCTCAGCAAAATCTCCATATTTTAATTGGTCAAAACCTTTCATCTTCATTTTATCTATACTTTCTTTTCCAAGCAAGCTTATTTGACGATGCCAATCTCCTGCATGCGCATCTCCAACTATCCCATGATTTATTTTTAGTTCTGCACATTGTACAGGAACTTTAATTACACCTTTTTTCTCACTTATATTTATTGACACTACCTTAGCCATATTTCCTCCAAATTTTCACCCATATATTATTAATTACTCAAACTTAAAATCTCCTGATTTTCCACCAGTCTTCTCTACAAGATGTATATTACTTATAACCATTTTTTTATCAACTGCTTTACACATATCATAAATTGTAAGTGCTGCCAAAGAACATGCATTTAAAGCTTCCATCTCCACTCCAGTCTTTCCAAGAGATTTGCAAGTTGCATATATCCTAATAGCAGACTCAGAATCATCTATATCAAATTCCAAATCACATCCTACTAATTTTATCTGATGGCACATTGGTATATTTGAAGATGTATTTTTAGCTCCCATTATACCTGCAACCTGAGCTACAGATAGTACATCTCCTTTTTTTATCTGACCATTTTTTACTTTGTCTAAAGCTTCTCTACTAAGAGTAATTGTAGCTGTTGCTATAGCAGTTCTTTTAGTGTCATCTTTTTCACTTATATCTACCATCTTGGCATACCCTTTTTCATTTATATGTGTTAACATTACTTATCCTCCAATTTCATACATACGTCTATTTGTATCACTACATTTATTTTCTATTAAATGATGTTTTTCTGGCTTCTGTTTTATTATATCTTTCATTGATTCCCTAAATAACAATGGTTTATGTAAAAATGGTTTTATGTCTATTTCTTCTTTTGAATGTAAACACAATTTTATTGCACCACTAGAAGTAAGTCTAATACGATTACATGTATTGCAAAATGAACAACTTAATGGAGTTATAATTCCTATTCTTCCTTTGGCTCCCTTAAACATATAATATTCTGCTGTACTTTTTTCTTCATTTTTAACTTTATATAGTCCATATATTTTTTCAACCATTTCTTTTACATTAAAATAACCTTTTTTATAAACTCTATTAGCTTCACCTAATGGCATAAGCTCTATAAATCTTACATCAATTGGTGATTTAACAGTTAAAAACATAAAATCTTTAAGTTCATCATCATTAAATCCACTTATAGCAACACAGTTTAATTTTACTTTTATGCCTAAATTTAAACAAGATTCAATCGATTTTAAGACATCTTTTAAATTTCCACCTCTTGTTACAGATTTATACTTATATTCCTTCAAAGAATCTAAACTTATATTAACTTTATTTAAACCACATTTTTCAAGCTCAGAGATTCTATCAGAAAGCCCAATAGCATTAGTTGTCATTCCAATATTATTTATTCCACATTCTTCTTTTGTAAATTTTATAAGTTCATTTAACTTAGGATATAAAAGAGGCTCTCCCCCAGTAAATCTAACCTTGGTTATTCCTTGTTCTGACATAGCCTTTATAATGAATTTATAATCTTCAAAACTTAGATTTTCATTTATATAATTTTTATCAAATTTTACATCTGGTGGCATACAATAGACACACCTTAAATTACACTTATCTGTAAGTGAAATACGAAGGTAGTCTATTTTTCTTCCATACTTATCAATCATACTCTATCTACCTCTTTGTCTATTTTTTATCTATCTAGATTATATACTATTTACTTTTTTTAGTTGCACATTCTGTAGCTTCTCCTCTTAAAATTTCTATGCCATGGTCTAAAACATCAATTATAAAACTTAAATTTTCAACTGCACCTTTTGGACTTCCAGGTAAGTTTATTATTATAGAATTATTTCTTATTCCACTTACACCTCTACTTAGTATAGCTTTTTTGGTAATTTCTGTAGATTTCATTCTCATATATTCACTTAAACCTGGTATTTCTTTTTCTAATACTTCCTTAGTCGCTTCTGGAGTTACATCTCTTTTTGAAAAACCAGTCCCACCATTAGTAAGAATTAAATCTATTTTATTACTATCACAAAGTTTTACAATATTTTCCTTTAACATTTCCTTGTCATCTTTTATCAATACATATTCAATAACTTTATAATCTCCTGTATTTTCAACAAATTCAATTAGTTTTTTTCCTGTTATATCTTCTCTTTTTCCTTCATAGCCTTTATCGCTAAGTGTTATAATTGCAACATTAAACATATAATTTCACCCCTTTATACATTAACTAGACCTTTAAAAATAAAAACCAATTTAATAAAACCTACTCTATTTTATTTCCATTTTTCTCAGTAATATAACATATTATATCTACATTTCTTATCATATAACTTAATAGTACATACATTTTTATTATTCCAACGTTCACAAAATAAAAAATATTAACTTATAACTATTCCAAATATAAAACTAGTATATATGTAATCTATTTAACAAATGTACAATTACTTCCAATTTCTATAACTATTATAACATTGTCTATATTTTCTCTACTAATAAATTTTTTTAAGTCTATACCATATATTATATAATATAATTTTATTTATTTATATAATATCATCCCATTTTATTATCATAACGATTAAAATTCTTTCTTATATCAGTTTTTTCAAATAAAAAAAGGCATCCATAAAATTTTTAAAAGATGCCTCTTTTTAACTATTTATATTTTATTTTTCAAATTAATTCTTATCATCTTCTAAAATAACTGCTGTTCCATAAGCAAGCATTTCTGCTGCACCTTGCATAACTGAAGCTGAAGATAATCTAAATGCTATTATTGCATTTGCACCTTTAGCTTCTGCATCTTCAACCATCCTACCTATAGCAATTTGTCTTGCTTCAGTAAGCATTTCATTATATCCTGTAAGCTCTCCTCCAACAAGGTTTTTAAAGCTTGCTCCTATATCTTTTCCAACATGTTTTGCTCTTATTGTACTTCCTCTAACTAGTCCTAGAACTTCTGATATTTTTTTGCCTTCGACTTTTTCTGTGGTAACTATTAACATAATATATCAACTCCTTTATATCGTATTTAATATATTATATCATGCAACTTATAACTTTTTTAATAAATATTGTAACTTAATGTTTCATTAGTTAATCTATACTATAAAATAATGTGTTTGGTTAACTAGTTGTACCTTTTATTATTTAGTTAACTCATCATGTAAATTTAAATTATATTCTACATTCAATTTTAAATCTTTAATCTTTTTAATCATCATTTCACTAAAGCTTCCTTTTTCAAACCATATGTTTTGTATATCTAAAAGTTCTACTTCTTCTAAAATCACATCCATCTTAGATTGTTTGTCAATAATGGCCACAACGTCAATATTGTGTGGTACATCTTTTAAACACTCATACACATCTATACCTTCAATAGGTTTCTTTTCTTCATCTATAGCAACAACTTTGTACATATTCTTTTTAAGTTCATCTAATATTTTATATGCTTTACTTTCTTCATCGCTATTATTTAATATTACTGCCCAAGAATCGCATTTAAGTAAATTCATAAACTCTCCTCCATATAAATCCTACTCTATTTTATAACCATATCTAATTAAAATCCAGTTAATTTTTTATATTCATTAACAGTATTTACATTTAAAAATAAATCTTCATCATCAAAGTATATATAGCTTTTATCTATTTTGTCTATAAGGCTTCTGAGCTTTAAATCATTTCCTTCTATACATAAGGATACCTTATTTATTATACTCTTTTTATACCCAGAACACAATGGTTGTAACTTACCATTTGTCACTGAAATCATGCTTTTATCATCCATTTCATTAGCTATTCTTTCTACTATTTCACTATTTAGATATGGCATATCACATGCAACTATAACTATATCATACTTTGCATATTCAAGAGCAGTATATATTCCTCCAATTGGACCAACATTTTTTATTATATCATTATAAACTTTAATATTATATTTAGAATATAATTCTTCATTATTAGATATTATTATTACTTCATCAAAATTTTTAAATACTTCTATTGCAATTTCAATAAAAGGCTTTTCATGTAATTCTAGAAAAGCTTTATTTCTTCCCATTCTAGAATTTTTTCCCCCTGCTAAAATTACACCTGTTTTCTCTATATAAATCTCCCCCTTTAGAATATTTTTCTAAATTTATACGTATTCGAAAAATGGCGCATTAGCGCCATTTTAAAATTAATTGATTACTCAAATATTTGAATAATTTTTTCTTTAAATGCATTCATAAGCTTTTCTTTTTCTTCTAAGTATTCACCATAGCATTCATATTCTCTGCATATACAATTTATAATTTCACTTGATGTAAAGTTTATCTTTTCAAGATTATAGTTATACAAAATTTCAACACTATCAATTTCACTTATGCTATTGAATATACATTCATACATATCTTCAATTATAAGTTGACTATTTTCTTCAAATTGACATAAAAGTTGTTCTCTATTTTCTTCTAGTAATACATTTTCTTTTATAAACTCTACAAAGTTTTCAAAGTCTTCTGTATTGTTACATGGTTCTATTTCAAATAGTATTCTAAAAAATAGATTCCATGGGAATTCTGTATTTAATCTGCTTCTAAAATGATTTCCTAGGTCTTTACAAAATTTATCATCAAATGTTGGTTCTCTTTCAAATTCTATTTGCTCATTAAAATCTATGTCTTTATTTACAATCTCATTTAGTCTTGCAAACTCATCAAGCATGAAATTGCCCAAAACTTCATCACTTATATCCTGTTTATTAAAAGAATAGCTTAATATAGTCTCACAGGGTTTTTTAAAATCCACAACAAAACCTATACTTTTATTCATCTTTTCAGAAAAAGCATCATATACTAATTTCGCAAATAGTTTTTCAATTTCTTTTTTACTTACTTTCATATTAAAAGACTTTCCTGAATGAAAGTTTTTATAAATGCTTAAAAGCTGATTATCAATCATAGTAAGATTATTCTTTATAGAGTCCATCATATCCTTTATAAATTTATCAGCAAGTAAATATGTGTTATTTTTATAAATTATTTTATGTTCAATTTCACTCCAAAACACATTTACAAGAGACTTAATTTGAAGCTCAAATTTTACTTCTCTATCTAAATATGCAAAAACTCCATCTATTTTATATATTTCAAATCCATTTTTTTGTTTATTAGGTTGTCTTTCAGACAATTTTAATTTAATATTCTTATTTTCTTTATTATAATAGTTTACCTTGTCGTCTGTTTTATTAAAGTATCTTCTTAGAAGTCTATATATCTTGTTTTCATCCTCAATAAATCTGCATTCAATTCTCAAACCTATTAAGTCAGAGACATTGTGAATAAGATTACTTGCTTCTCCATATTTTTTTAAATATCTATTTCTAATTATCTTTTCTCTTAAACTTGATTCTGATTTTATTCTAGAGGTTACATTTATATATTCTTGATTTTTTTCATCCAAAATATTTTCAAAATACTCTTCTATTTCATCTGATATAGTTTCTAATGTTGGAGACATTGTCCTCAACATTTCAATAGACTCTTCAATAAAATCAAATTCTTTTAATCCCATAAATTTTTACACTCCCATATTTAATAACTGTTAGCTATTTCAGTTCTTTATATTTGATTACACTCTTATTCTAACATTTTTTCCTACTATAAGTAAGTATTCTCCAAAAACCTTCATATATATTTCAAATTAGAATTAATTTCTTTAGTTTTTTGACTTTTAATTTAATTTTATTTAGCTAATTTGATATAAAAAATAAGAGTAAGTAGATTAAATGTATATAATTTAAGAGATTGAAAGAGAAAATATACACTTACTAAGATATTTTGTCATTTATTATATAAAAAATAAATTGCCACTAAATTATTTTTAGTGGCAATTTATTGAAAATCATATTTTGGGTATTCTATTTCTTAGTATCTTATATAATCTCTAGCTATATTGAATAAACTCTCTTTAATTAAAATCCTATATATATACCTATTGTCAAAAAGACTAGAGATACAGCTGTCAAAATCAACAATATAGGCATTATAAATCTTACCCATTTTGAAAAAGGAATATGAGCTACTGCAAGTGCTCCCATCAATACCCCTGAAGTTGGAGTTATGAAGTTTGTAAGACCAACCCCAAATTGATAAGCAGTTACTATTACTTGAGCTGATATATTAACCAAATCACCAAGAGGAGCAAGTACAGGTACTGTAAGTGAAGCAAGACCTGAAGATGATGGAATTAAAAATGCCAATGCAGCTTCCAAGAAGAAAGATAAATATACAAATATAACTTTTGGAAGGCCACCTAAAAAAGCTGCTGCGGAATTTAATATAGTATCTATTATAAATCCATTTTGAGCAATTATTACGATTCCACGAGCTAATGCTATGGCAAGAGCGGCTGATGCTAAATCTTTGGCTCCATCTATAAAGCTTTCTGAAATTTCAATTTGAGATAATCTACCAACTAAACCAGAAAGTACTCCTATGGCAGCAAAACACATTGATATCTCTGGAATATACCATCCTTGGCTTAAGACACCCCAAATCATTATTGCCATACCTATTCCAAAGATAGCAAGAACAGATACTTCTTTAAAAGTAAATTCTTTTATTTCTGTTGAAGTTTGATTAAGTATTGACTTATTATTTTTATCTATTTCATATACTATTGAACTTTCAGGATTTTCTTTAACTTTCTTAGCATAATACATAACAAACGCTATACTTATTAATATATAAGCTATAAAAATAACTACTCTATATGCTACTCCTGAACCTGGAGCAAGTTGAGCTAGTGCCTGTGCAATACCAACCGAGAATGGGTTTATTGTCGAAGCTGCAGCTCCTGCTGCTGCTCCTATAAATACAATTGCTATGGCGGTTAGAGAATCATATCCTAAGGATGTCATAAGTGGAACAAATATCATATAAAATGGTAATGTCTCCTCTGCCATCCCAAATGTAGTACCTCCAAGACCAAATAAAATCATTGATATTGGAATTATAAGAAGTTCTTTTCCTTTAAATTTAGATATAACTGATGCTATTCCTGCTTCTATAGCTCCAGTTCTATTTACAATACCAAAGGCACCTCCAACTATTAATACAAAGCCTACAACCTCTGCTGAATCGATAAAACCTTCTATTGGTGCCTTAAAAACATCTGCAAACCCTTGAAGATTGCTTTCAACACTTTGATAAGTTCCTGGTACAACTACCATTCTACCTTCTACATCTTCTCTACTAAATTCACCACTTGGTACTACCCAAGTCAATATTGCCATTAAGACTATTAGTAAAAATATTATTGTAAAAGTGTGTGGTATAATAAATCGTTTCTTTTTACTGTCAGTCATTATAATGTCCTCCATACTTTACTAAATTTTAAATCTTTTAGGATATTGTTTAATCTCTCTGACTAAAGTTTTCCCTTTTTACAATTTTTTATTAGCAAAGATACAAAATAAAAAAGTTATCTTTTAAATTTTAAAAGATAACTTTTTTATTTTTCTTTAAATTAAGGATTCCATATACTATTTTAATAATTCAATTTTTTCATTATAATCTGAGATTGTTTTTTTAATATCTTTAGATTTCATTATAGTTGACATTATGGCAAAATCATCACAGTATTTCAATGTTTCTTTGACATTGGATGGTAAAATTCCTCCTAGTGCAACTATCTTAATATCAGTAATCTTCTTAGCTTCTTTTAGAAGCTCAATTCCTTTTGGATGTAAACCTTCTTTACATTTAGTTTCATATATATGTGACAAGGTTATGTAATCTACTCTTATATTTTTATTTCTCATCAGATTTTCTAAATGTTCTACTTCCTCTATTTGATGTAAAGATAATCCCAGTATTTTATCTTTATTAAAACTGTAATTATTTTCAAGTAAATCCAAGAATACTTTAAAAGGAAGATGAATCCCTTGGCAATCTGTTTTTTCAAAAAATTCAATATTACTATTTACTATAAAGTTAACCTTAAGTTTATTAATACTTTCTTTCTGATTTATATTAATCTTCAAATTTTTATTCAGTATTTTCTCTTGAAAATCTATACAATTGATTTTGGTTTTTATTTTCATATATAATTTGTTTAATTCTTCATATTCTAAATCTTTTTCTCTTATTATAATGTTTTTTATACCACTCAATATAGACTCTTTAATAACTTCTAAATATCTTTCTTCATTACATAATAATTTTCTGTTTGTTATCAAATACATCTAAAATCTTTCCCAGTCTTTAAATACATGTTGATATCCAATTGAGCTTAACATCTTCTCTACATCTGCAACAGTGCTTTCATCATTTATCTTAAATTGAGCAGTATCATGCTCATCTTGAGAATGCCCCCCTACATCAGTAGAAACACCTGCACTCAATTTAGTTACTCCTAAAGGTATTATATGACTTCTCATTTCCAAGTTTTCTCTAGTTGATATATTTATTGCTGCATGTGGGTCAAACAATCTCATACATATCATAGCTTGAACCAAATCAGTATCACTTATATCTACTAATTCTTCAAAACAACCTTTAAAAGGTCTCATTCTTGGTGTTGAATATGAAAGCTCAATATGAGGATATTTTGTTTTTAAATATTTCCCATGCAATATTGTAAAAAAGGTTTCTTTTCTAAAATCATTCAACCCTAAAAGTGCTCCTATCGATAAAGTCCTCATGCCTGCTTTTGCCCCTCTTTCAGGAGCATCTAACCTAAATTTATAATTTGCTTTTGGGCCTTTTATATGCACTTTTTTGTATATTTCCTCGTCATAAGTTTCCTGATATACTGTTAGACCTTCAACGCCTTTATCTACAATATACTTATACTCTTCTACTTCCATTGGATAGACTTCTATACCTATAGATGGAAATTTTTCTCTTAATATTTCTATAGCTTCACCTATATATTCCACACTTGAATGAAAACTACTCTCTCCAGTCAAAACAAGTAAATGTTTAAAACCTTCTTTTGAAATTACATTTCCCTCTTCTCTAATTTCATCCATAGTTAATTTTTTTCTTTTTATTCCACTTTTTATATTATAACCACAGTAAACACATTGATTTACACAATAATTTGCTATATACATTGGTGTATATAAACATACTGTTTTTCCAAAATATTGAACACTTAATTTATGTGCTTTCTGCGCCATGGTTTCTAAATGTTTTACAGCAGTTTTAGAAAGCAAATTTAATATATCAAAATCTTCAAGCTTGTCCTTTGATAAACTTCTTAAAACATCATTATCAGTAACATTATTTAAATATCCATCAAAATCAAAATTTCTATATTTTTCTATTACATCATAAAAACTCATCACCAATCACCACTTTCTATAAATTGCCTAAAAAACCTGTTAAAGGAGAAGATGCGTTTGCAAATTCTGATACACTTCCTGTTTTTGCGAGATATGCTTCTCTTCCACCCTCTACAGCTAGTCTAAATGCTCTTGCCATTTGCACAGGATTTCCTGCTGAAGCTATCGCAGTGTTAACGAGTACAGCATCAGCTCCCATTTCCATAGCTTCCATAGCTTGAGATGGTTTGCCAATACCCGCATCCACTATTATTGGTATATCTAATTCATCTATCATTATTCTTATCATTTCTTTCATTTGAAGCCCTCTATTTGAACCAATTGGAGCCCCGAGAGGCATAACTGCTGCTGCATTAGCTTCTATAAGTCTTCTTCCAGCATAAAGGTCTGGTGTCATATATGGAAGAACTATAAATCCTTCATCAGCAAGTATTCTTGTAGCTTTTATAGTTTCTTCATTATCAGGAAGTAAATATCTAGTATCTGATATCACTTCTATTTTTATAAAATCTCCACATCCCATTTTTCTGGATATTCTAGCTATTCTTACTGCTTCTTCTGCATTAGTAGCTCCTGATGTATTTGGAAGTATTGTCATTTCTTTCGGAATATATGTTAATATATTCTCTTGTTTATTATCTAAATCCACTCTTCTAAGTGCCATTGTTATTATCTCACTGCCACTTTCTTTTATTACCTCAGGCAATATATTATTTGAACCATATTTACCTGTTCCAACCAACAATCTACTATTGAATTCATGTCCACCAAGTACCAATTTATCCATATTATTTCCCTCCATGTACAACTTTTTTAATATTCAATCTTTTTAGAATTTAATTTTAGTATTTACATATCTATAAGTATTTGTGTTGCCAAGTTTGCCATGTGATTTGCACAGATAGCGACCCTTGGAGCCATAAGACCTTCACCAAATTTAGCTTCATTTACAAAATCACCACATATATAAAACTTGTCTTTTATCTTCTTAGTAGTTATTATATTTGAATCATAATAACCTGCCATACCTGATGATGCTATTAGATATTTATCTTTTAAATTTATTAACACATAGTTACAAACCTGTGCCTTACATGATGCATCATCAAAAGCTTCAATTATCAAATCTGAATCTTTAATAGCATCCATATTATGTTTATTTAAAAAAATATCTTGTTTCTTTAGCTTTATAAACGGATTTATTTTTTTTATATTTTCTATCATAGCATCAGTTTTTAATTTTCCAATATCATCTATAAAATACTGCTGTCTATTTAGATTAGAAGGTTCTACAACATCATAGTCTATAAGTAAAAGTTCTCCTACTCCAATTCTGGCTAAAGAGATAGCTATATTGGACCCAAGTCCCCCTAACCCCAATATAGCAACCTTCCCTTTTTTTAACTTATTATGTATATTTGGAGTATGTCTCGCAATCAATAAGTTTTCTAATTCATCAAATGATGGCTTGACTCCCTTTTGTATAAGTGTTAATTTATCGTTCTCACAAAGAGGAATATCTGTTTTAATTGGATATCCATTTAACACTAATACATCACATTTACAATTATAATCATCTCTAACTTTGTAGGCAGTCGTATTTTCTTCAACATCTGTTAATAATTCATTTACAAATATCTTTATTTTAACCACCTCCAACAAAACTAATAAGCTCTATAATATCTTCGTCTTTCAATATATATGTACTGTAGTTGGATTCTTCAATTATTTCTAGATTTACTTCAACTACAACTCTATCACTCTTTAAGTTATATTTATTTAATAAATCTATTATAGTCAAATCTTTTTTAAATTCAACATCCTTCCCATTAACCTTCACCAAATCACCTCCTCTTTTTAAATCTATTTTATTCTAATCACAAATTATATTAAATTAAGTTCCTCATTATTTAGTATTTTCTTAACTGTTCTCATTGAACACATTTTTCCACACATAGTACAGCTATCTTCATGAGTAGGAGTTGATTCATCTCTATATCTCTTAGCTTTTTCAGGATCTATTGCAAGTCTAAACATTTCACACCAATCTAAATCAGCTCTGGCTTTACTCATCTTATTATCCCATTCACGAGCACCTTTAACGTTTTTAGCTATATCTCCTGCATGAGCAGCTATTTTTGCAGCTATTATACCTTCTTTCATGTCATCTAAATTAGGTAATCTTAAGTGTTCTGCTGGAGTTACATAACATAAAAAGTCTACTCCTTTAGCACATGCCAAAGCTCCTCCTATTGCACTTGTTATATGGTCATAACCTGGTGCTATATCTGTAACTAATGGCCCAAGAACATAAAAAGGTGCTCCATGACACAATCTTTTTTCTAATACTACATTTGCTTCTATCTCATCAATAGCCATATGACCAGGTCCTTCTATCATTACTTGTACATTTCTCTCCCATGCTCTTTTAGTAAGCTCACCTAATACTACTAGTTCCTGAATTTGAACTCCATCAGTAGAATCTTTTATACAGCCAGGTCTACAAGCATCTCCTAAACTCAATGTAACATCGTATTCCTCACATATATCCAATATTTTATCAAAATTAGTATAAATAGGATTTTCCTTATTATTCAATTCCATCCATGCAAATAACAGAGAACCTCCACGAGATACTATATGAGTTAATCTTTCATGATTTTTTATCTTTTGGCAAACATTCCTTGTAAGACCTGCATGTATAGTGATAAAGTCAACTCCATCAATAGCATGTTGTCTTATTACATTCAAAAACTCTTCTTCTGTTATATCTTTTAATTCTTTTTCTAAATATCCCACTGCATCGTACATAGGTACTGAACCTATCATTGCAGGTGACATTTCAACCACTTTTTCTCTAAATTCTCTAGTTTTACCATAGTTACTCAAATCCATTATAGCTTCAGCTTTCATGTCTATTGCTACTCTAACTTTTTCAAGTTCTTTTTCTATATCCTTACAATCTCTTGAAATTCCTAGATTTACATTTATCTTTGTTCTTAAATTTTTACCTACACCTTCTGCACTTAAAGATTTATGATTTTTATTAGCAGGTATAACAACTTGTCCATTTGCTATTAATTCTCTTAGTTCATTCACATCTACTTGCTCTTTTTGAGAAACGATTTCCATTTCTTTAGTTATTATGCCTTTTCTAGCAGCATCCATTTGTGTTGTATAATTCATATTACAATCCTCCAAGATTAAAGTTATAGTTTTTGAAAATAAAAAAAGTGCTTTTCCTTGTTTGGAAAGCACTCTTATAATCATATATACATTTAGACAAATTTTCCCTAACATTAAATAATTTGTCTATTTATGTAACAAAATTATATTAAAAGCTTCCCTTCGCAAGCATTATCTTGATCAGGTTATTAGGGTTTGTAAGTTACGGCTTTATCTCTCAGCTAGCCAATTCTAGCGCCCCTAGCTCTAATTTTTCATTATTTTTACAAATTCAGTATAACACAGCAAAATTATTAGTTCAACACAATAATACAAATTTTATTTTTGGAGATATTAAAAATTACTCTGACATAATATCATTTTTTAAATTTTTAAGATAAGAATCAAGCATCACAGCTCTTATGTTTTCATACTTTATTGAATCTGGAAGTTTTCTTTTTATGTTATTTAAATTATCATATCCTACTTTTTCACAAACTTCTAAAATCATTTGCTTTTCATCTTCATTGTAGAAATTTTCTAATTCTAAATCAAACGATATACTATGTCCATCCTTTACATAGTCATGGGCATATCCAATAATAGTCGATAATGAAATCTCTAGTTCTTGGCTAATACTTTGTATATCCTTGCCTTGATTTAATAAATCTAATGCTATTTCATTATTTTTTCTACTTTCTCCATCTAGTATTAACTTCCTTTTACCCTTTTTTTCCCAAGTAACATTAATATCATTTTCTCTTACATATTGTTTGACTTCATCCAAAATACTAGCTCCATACTTTTTAATTTTTACTCCACCTATACCTGAAATGTCCTTCAGTTGCTCTTCATCAATTGGATATCTTCCACTTATTTCTTTCAGTGTCTTATTGGATAAAATCATATATGGGAGTACTTTTTCTTTTATTGCATATTCACCTCTAATACTTAATAGTTTTTCATATAGAGCTTTATCTGAATTAACTTCAAAGAACTCACTATTAACATTATATAAATCGACATTTTTTTCTTCACTTTTTTTGTTTATGTTGTTTTTTTCGACATGTTCTTTAATTATTGTTTCAAAATCTCTACCATATTTTTGATACTTAATTTCCCCTACTCCAGATATATCTAACATCTCTTCTTTATTAACTGGATAACTGCTAGACATAGCCCTAAGTGTCCCATCACCAAATACCATATATGGAGCTATTCTTTCTTCACTTGCTATTGAATGTCTAAGCTCTCTTAAAGCACTATATAACTCATCTTCTACTTCTAATGATTTTGTCATCACGATTTCTTTAAATTCAACTTTCACTTGACCTTTTAAAACTTTCATAGACATATCATTCAATCTTATGGTTGGAAAACTTCCTCTATTTCCATTACCTAAAGTCTCAACTAAATCCAAGAATCCATGGGAAACCAATGTATTTATAAAGTTCTTTAAATCTTCATTTGAATAGTCTTTCATAATATTATATGTAGATAAAGTATTCAATTCAAGTTGTAAAATCTTTTTATTCTTAGAACCTCTAAGTACATCTACAATGGTAGTAACACCATAACTTCTTTTCATTCTAGCTACACATGAAATAACTTTTTGAGCATCTATAGTTTTATCTACTATTTCACCTTCTACTAAACAGTTACTACAATTATTACAATCTTCTATATAGTTTTCTCCAAAGTAATTCAATATTGTCCTTCTATAACATGAATTACTGTAAACCAAGTCAATCATATATTGAAGCTTTTTGTGTTGAAATAACTTTCTTTCAGGATTCTCAACTCCAATATCGATTAAATATTTTTGTATATGTACATCTCCTGGAGAAAACAAAAGCACACATTCACTTTTCTCTCCATCTCTACCAGCTCTACCTATTTCTTGATAGTAATTTTCTATACTCTGAGGCATGTTGTAGTGTATAACCCATCTTATATTAGGTTTATCAATACCCATTCCAAATGCATTTGTTGCTACCATTATATCCACATCATCATTTATAAAATCTTCTTGATTTTTACTTCTTTCATTTTTAGATAAACCTGCATGATATTTTGATACAGATATATTTCTCTTAGATAATCCATTATGTATGTTTTCAACTTCCTTTCTAGTTGCAGCATATATAATTCCAGACTCATTTTTATGATTTTTAATATAATCTAAAATATATTTATTTTTACTAGATGATTTTACTATGTTTATTGATAAGTTTTCTCTATCAAAACCGGTTATATAATAGTCTGGATTTTCTAGACATAATAAATTTATTATATCAGCTCGTACCTCTTCTGAAGCGGTTGCTGTAAAGGCTGTAATTATAGGTCTTTTAGGTAAATTCTTTATAAAATCAGAAATCCTTCTATAACTCAATCTAAAATCATGCCCCCATTGAGACACACAATGTGCTTCATCTATTGCAATTTGACTTATGTTGTTATTATTTATTAGTTCAATAAACTCATATGCATCTAATCTCTCTGGAGCAATATAGAGTATTTTATAATTATTTTTTCTAATATTATTTAATATCTCATTAAATTCTTTATTGCTCAGTGAACTATTTATGAAAGCAGCATTAATCCCCATAGTCTTTAAAGCATCTACTTGGTCTTTCATAAGAGATATAAGTGGAGAAATTACTATTGTCATCCCATCTAATATCAATGCTGGAAGTTGATAACAAATAGATTTACCACCTCCAGTTGGCATTATAGCTAGTACATCTTTTTCACTCAAAATAGAATGTATTATAGATTCTTGACCTTTTCTAAAGCTTGTATATCCATAGTATTTTGATAGTATTTCTAAAAGTTTTTCATTCATATATTTCTCTCCTAATTTAAATTAATTAGACTTCTTTCCTGATTATGTTCAAATTTTTATTTTTATATTCACAATCCCAGTATTTCAAAGTTTATAGACGTTCTATATTATATATTAACATATATTTCGAAAAAAATTGTTTGCAAAGTAAAATAATTTATGATACATTCTAAATATAAATTTAATACTTAATCTTCGGGGTAGGGTGAAATTCCCAATCGGCGGTATAGCCCGCGAGCCAAGCTAAAACTTGGTTGATTTGGTTAAATTCCAAAGCCGACAGTAAAGTCTGGATGGAAGAAGATATGTTTAATGAGTTTTTTGTAGAGCTGTTTTATTGTGCTCTTATTAAACATTTATTGTAGATTATTCTAAACCCTGAGTTAATTCTCAGGGTTTTTTGTTTAAAAATTATCTAATTAAACAGGAGGTGTACACATCTTGAATTTTGTGAATCAAAAAGAAAAAGATATTTATTATATGAAAAAAGCTCTTGAATTAGCTAAAAAAGGGGAAGGTTTTACAAGTCCAAATCCACTGGTTGGGTGTGTAATTGTTAAAGATAGTGAGATAATAGGCAAAGGATATCATGAGAAATTCGGCTCTAATCATGCTGAAGTAAATGCTATAAACAGTGCTAAACAAAGTTTAAAAGACTCTACTCTTTATGTGAATTTAGAACCATGTTCTCATCATGGTAAAACACCACCTTGTGTTGATAAAATTATTCAAAATAAAGTTAAAAGGGTTGTCATATCTACACTAGACCCAAACCCACTTGTTTGTGGTAATGGAGTAAAAAAATTAAAAGATAACAACATTGATGTTACTGTAGGAATATTAGAAGAAGAAGCAAAACAATTAAATGAAATATTCTTTTATTACATAAAAAATAAAAAACCTCTTTGTATTGTAAAATCGGCAGTAAGTCTAGATGGTAAAATTGCTACAAAATCACTAGAATCAAAATGGATATCTAATGAGTCTTCAAGATACCTAACTCATAAATACAGAAATAAGTATCATAGTATAATGGTTGGTATAAACACAGTTTTAAATGATAATCCCTTGCTAACTTGTAGACTTAATCAAGATGAAGTGTCTCATCCTACAAGAATAGTAATAGATACAAATCTGAGATTACCAGTTAACAGTAATTTAGTTAAAGATAAAACTAGTAAAACTATAGTTTTCACATGTTGTGAAGACAGTAAAAAATTATCAGTATTAAAAGAAAAGAATGTTGAAGTCATAATTTCTCCTAAGAAAAATGGCTTAGTTGATTTAAAATTTGTAATGTATAAACTAGGAGAACTAAACATTGATTCTGTACTAGTTGAAGGGGGTTCTACACTTAATGACAGTCTATTTAGAAATAAATTAGTTGATAAGGTCAAACTATTTTTATCCCCTAAAATTATAGGTGGTAAAGACGCACCTACATTTGTTTCTGGAGAAGGAGTAACTCGTCTAGCAGATTCAACACAACTAGTAATTAATGATGTAACTTTAATAGATGGAGATGTTTTGATAGAATCTGATGTTTTAAAATAAATTTTATGAATATATGTACAGGAGGTCATAATGTTTACTGGCATAGTAGAAGAAGTTGGAATACTTAGAAAAATTACTGCTAATGGCAAAAGCGGACAAGTAACCATACTATCAAACAAAATATTAGATGGTACAAATCTTGGAGATAGTATCGCTGTAAATGGAGTTTGTCTAACTGTTTCAAAACTAGGAAAAAATGAGTTTACAGCAGATGTTATGATGGAGACAATTCGTTCTACAAATTTAGGCTCATTAAATACAAATGACAAAGTAAACCTTGAAAGAGCCATGAGCCTTTCTTCAAGATTCGGAGGTCACATAGTAACAGGGCATGTTGATGGTAAAGGTACTATTTGTAAGTTTGAAAAAGACGAAAATGCAGTTTTAGTGAGCATACGACCAGTAAAAAAACTCTTATCATCAATGATACTTAAAGGTTCAGTTGCCATTGATGGTGTAAGTTTAACTATATCATATTTGGATGATGAAATATTCAAAGTTTCTGTCATACCTCATACTAAATTGAATACTACTCTCTTAACAAAAAATGTTGGAGACTTTGTTAATTTAGAAAGTGATGTAATTGGAAAGTATGTTAATAATTTTATGATTAATAACTACAAGGAATTAAATTCTAATAGTAGTAATTGTAAATCAAATATAGATAAAGATTTTTTATTTAAAAATGGTTTTTAAAAATGATAAAGGAGTGAATTATATGTTTAATACTATTGAAGAAGCTATAAAAGATATAAAAAATGGAAAGATGGTAATTGTTGTTGATGATGAAAGTAGAGAAAATGAAGGAGATTTACTGATGGCAGCTGAGATGGCTACCCCTGAATCAATAAATTTTATGGCTACATATGGTAGAGGTCTAATTTGTCTACCTGCTACTGAAAAAAAATTTAAAAGTTTAAATATACCTCTTATGGTCAGAGAAAATACAGATACATTTCAAACAGCATTTACTGTTACTATAGATGGTGCAGATACTCTAACTGGTATATCTGCATATGAAAGAGCTGAAACTGTAAAATTATTCTGTGATGAGAATTCTACAAGTAAGGATTTCAAAACTCCTGGTCATATTTTCCCTCTAATAGCAAAAACTGGTGGAGTCCTTGTTAGAGATGGACATACAGAAGCTTCTGTAGACCTAGCTAGACTTGCAGGGTTTAAAGAAATTGGTCTTATATGTGAAATAATGAAAGATGATGGTACAATGGCAAGAGTTGATGATTTAATGATTTTTAAAGAAAAACATAATTTGAAAATTATCACTATAAAAGACCTTATAGAATATCGTAAAACAAATGAAACTACTATAGAAAAGGTATCTAGCGCTTTCCTTCCAACAAAATATGGTAACTTTGAAATCATAGGATATAAAGATACATATTCAAATGAAGAACATATTGCCCTTACTTATGGAAATATAAATAAAGAAAATACTCTAGTTAGACTTCATTCTGAATGTTTAACAGGCGATGTGTTCCACTCTTTAAAATGTGATTGTGGATTACAATTAGAATCTTCTATGAAGAAAATCGTAGAAAATGGAAATGGTGTTTTAATTTATATGAAACAAGAAGGTAGGGGTATTGGTCTTTTAAATAAAATTAAAGCTTATAAACTTCAAGAAGAAGGTTATGATACTGTAGAAGCAAATCTAATGCTTGGATTTGAAGAAGATATGAGAGATTTTTATATGGCTGCTCAAATATTAAAAAATTTAAACATAAAAAGTATAAGCCTTTTAAGTAATAATCCTGATAAAATAAATCAGTTAGAGAAATATGGAATAAAAATCAACAATAGAGTTCCTATTAACGAAGAGATTAATGACTTTAATAAGCTATATCTAAAAACTAAAAAAGATAAAATGGGACATCTATTGGATATTATATAAGTTATTAATATGATTTTTTTCTACTAAGTAATTATTTGCAATTAATATTAAATATATTTATAAATATAAATCTATAACATAAATAAAATTGGAGGAAATAAAAAATGATATATGAAGGAAAACTTATTGGAAAAGATTTAAAGATAGGTATAATAAATTCTCGTTTTAATGAATTTATAACATCAAAACTTTTATCAGGTGCTGAAGATTGCCTTTTAAGACATGATGTTTCTCCAGAGAATATAGAAATAGCTTGGGTACCTGGAGCTTTTGAAATCCCTCTTGTTGCTCAGAAAATGTCTAAAAGTGGTAAGTATGATGCTATAATCTGTTTAGGATGTGTTATAAGAGGAGCTACATCTCATTATGATTATGTATGTAGCGAAGTATCTAAGGGTATAGCAAAAGTATCTTTAGACAATGAATTGCCTGTTATTTTTGGAATCGTAACTACAGAAAATATTGAACAAGCCATTGAAAGAGCAGGTACAAAGGCTGGAAATAAAGGTTATGATTGTGCTATGAGTGCATTAGAAATGGTAAATTTATTTAAATCTCTAGATTAAATAATATCATTATTAAATAGTAGTATTGATTAAATATCAAAATCTGTCTAAATAACATAAAATACTAAATACCAAAAGGACAAAACATATTTGTTCTTTTGGTACTTAATAATTTCAAATATAATATATCTAACCTCCTACCCATTAGAATATATAAAACCTGTATACTTTTATATACTAACAATTCTATCTTGATGTATTTTTTTCAATATATAGTTTTTTGAAATTATTTATAATATCATCTACCTGAACTATCTCTCCAATATCTTCATAATTATTAGAGCTTCCTATATTATTCACATATATTTTTAAACCAGAATATACACAATCATTATGTAAGTTTTTAATGATATAAGACAGATTCTTAAAATCAATCTCATTGTAATCAAAAAAATCTACTGCTTCAGCTCCTCCATTTTTTACATATGAAATGGCAATTGCTCTACTTGTAAAGGATATGGAAATATAATTTTCTTCACAATTACTCAAAACAATATTTTGTTTAGAAAAAATTATTTTGCGACATCCTAACTGCATAAAAAATTCTTGCAATATTTTTATGTCTATACTTAATGCATCATCTGGAATTAATATATACAAAGCTGATTTCTTAATAGAAACTTTTGCTTGTATATCTCTAATAAATTTTTCAGTTTCTCCTTCAAATAGATAATAATAAAAAGGCACATTTGGAATGGGATGTATTGAAAATGATACACTCTCTTTTAGGTCATTATCTTTATTATAAAAAATAAAACAATCATGGCATACTACAACAATATATTCCTTCTTATTGAACAATTTGCATACCCCCTCTAAGATATAAATTAATCATCAAAGTTACTTTAAAAATCTTAAAATAATTATAAATACGATTCTAAATATAAAATACCACAAAGATATATATATTACTATTAAAGCTATTGTTTTTATTTATAACATAGATTAATACTATACTAATTATCTATTTTATTATTTTTTTAATATACAATACAATATAATTAAGAGTAAGTGGCAATAAAATACTATGATTTAATATGTGCTTATTAAATATTTATGAGGAGAATAAATTATGAAAACATATTCAATACAAGATTTAACACCAGATAAACGTAACCTTATAGAAAAATATTCTCTTACTTTAAATGAGAATTTAATTTGGGAGTTTAAACATGGTAAATACCACACTATAAAATACTTCACACACAAGTTTGCAGTTAAAGAATCTGTTCTAGCTCTTTTGTTCAACATACACAAATTGTGCTATGCTAAAATAAAATACTTTGAGTCAAATTTTTCAAAATATGAACCTTATAAGTACAGTTATCAAGATGGATTTGTTAAATGTGAAATATATGATATGAGTTTTATGTTGCATAAATACAGTAATATAATGATAGATTTGAGAAATTTACAAGAAATCAAAACTATAGAAGAGTTTAGATTATTTTGTAATCACTTAGAAAGTTTTGAATACAATTTACAAGACTTAATTATATAACATTTTAGAGAAAATAAATCTTAGGAAAAAATTTATAGTAAGTAAACTATTTTAAAAAATAAACTATATAATAAAAAATATTACTGGAATTAAAAATTCCAGTAATATAAATTAATTAAATATTTTATTTATATAACTTACGTGTACTTCAATCTATCAAAATAGTTTTGTGATTTCTTATCCTAAATTTTCCTCTGGTAATTCCTTGTGCCACTCTGATACATTTTCTAAACCTTCTATTTCATCTGCAATAAATACAGGGTCTTTTATTCCAGATTTTTTTTGACTTGTGTAATCTTTTAAAGCGATAAATGCATACTTTCCTAAAAGCGATATTGCGATTAAGTTTATTATAGCCATCAATGCCATAAATAAGTCTGCTAGATTCCAAACTACTTCTACTTGAGTAAGAGAACCAAATAAAACCATACCTACAACGAAAACTCTAAATATATTAAGTTTAGTCTTGCTTCCACTCATAAATTCCATATTTGATTCTCCATAATAGTAATTACCTACTATAGAACTAAATGCAAATAAGAATATACAAACTGCTATAAATATGTTCCCCATTGGTCCTATATGATGAGTTAAAGCTTCTTGAGCCAATTCAATTCCAGTTGCCCCACTACTAGCATAATCTGAATATAATAATACCATAAATGCTGTACAGCTACATATGATTATAGTATCAGTAAAAACACCTAAAGATTGAATTAAACCTTGTTTTACTGGATGAGTTACATGTGCTGTTGCAGCAGCATTAGGAGCACTACCCATACCTGCTTCATTAGAGAATAGACCTCTCTTCACTCCAGTCATTACAACTCCCATAAAAGTACCAATTGCCATTCCTTTAAAATCAAATGCACTTTCAACTATTAACGCTATAATTTTTGGTATCTCTGTTATATTCATTCCAACTATAGCTAAAGCAACCAATATATATAATCCTGCAAATACAGGAACTATTATCTCAGAAACTTTTGCAACTCTATGTACTCCACCAAAAATAACTATTGCAGTTAAAATTCCAAGACCTATTCCCATAGCCATTTTACTTATTCCAAATGCATTATTAAATGCAAGCGAAACAGTATTTGCTTGAACTGCATTGAATACAAAACCATAACATATAGTTATAAGTATTGAAAATAAAACTCCCATCCATTTCTTATTTAGACCTTGCTCCATATAATATGCTGGACCACCTCTAAAAGCTTGACCATTTTTAACTTTGTAAATCTGAGCTAATGTACTCTCAACAAAGCTAGAAGCAGAACCAATTAATGCTATAAGCCACATCCAAAATACAGCACCAGGACCACCTGCCACTACTGCAATTGCTATTCCAGCTATATTTCCAGTCCCAACTCTTGAAGATGTACTTATACAAAATGCTTGGAATGAAGATATCTTCCCTTCCTTTTTTGCACTTTTATTTGCTGTACCATCACCCAGAAGTCTAAACATTTCTATAAAATATCTGAATTGTACAAAATTTGTTTTAATAGTAAAGTAAATACCAACTACAACCAACATTATAATTAAGATATACGACCATAAGTAATTGTTTACAAATACTACTGCATTATTAATGCCTGTTAAAATACCATTTAAAAAATCCATTATATTAATTACCCCCTATTTAGTTTTGTTTTCTTAATAAATCTTAAAATCAAAAAAATGAATAATTCCTTGTTAAAAATTCATTAATTTAATTATAATATTTATAAAATCAAATTACAAGGTTTGAAATGAATAATTTTTTTAATATATTGCAGTTTTATATTCAAAATCAATTTTTTTTTATTGTTTTTATAATATAGATATATTTAATATTTTATAATTACTTCTAAATACAATAAATTCTATTTCTAATAGTATATTTTTTTGTTTGTCGTTTAATATTATTACTAATGAGATTATTTTAAAATTTATTTAAATAACAAAAATTTTCTTTAAATTCTGTCAATTTCTCAGAAACTTTGTTAAATAATATACTTTTATGCATCCATTGAAAAAACAATAAAAAAGTAATACTATATATAGTACTAGCATTAGGCACAAAATAATACAAATGGAGGTACTTATATTATGGAATTTCAACAAATAATAGCTATATGTATATTTTTAATAGTTATGGCAGCTATTATTACAGAGAAGGTAAACCGATCTGTAGCAGCTGTTGGTGGTGCACTATTAATGATAATTTTCAATATACTTACACTTGATGAAGGATTGAGCCATATAGATTTCAACACTATTGGTGTATTAGTTGGTATGATGCTATTTGTCGCTGTTGTCAAAAACTCAGGGCTATTTGAATACATAGCTATCTGGACTGCAAAGAAAGCCAAAGGAGACCCGTGGAAAATAATGATTTGTTTTGCTATTATAACGGCTATTTTATCTGCTATATTAGATAATGTTACCACTGTCTTACTTATTGGTCCAATGACTATAGTTATCACACAAATATTGGGACTTAATCCAGTTCCCTTTTTAATAACACAAATTTTAGCTTCCAATATAGGAGGAACATCTACTCTTATAGGTGACCCTCCAAATATTATGATTGGTAGTGCTGCTAATCTTAGTTTTATGGATTTTGTAATAAATTTAGGCCCTGCTGTTATAGTAATACTTATTGTAACTATAATATGCTTCAAATTTATTTATGGCAAACAACTTATTGTAGATGACAAAGCTAAAAATACAATATTAAAACTTGATGAAAAAAAATCTGTCAAAGATAAACCATTACTTATAAAAAGTCTTATAGTAATAGCATTTATACTTTTTGGTTTTATGTTTCACAGTACAATCCACATAGACTCTTCTGTTGTTGCACTAACAGGAGCATCTATAATGCTTCTTATAGGAAAACAAGATGTAGATGAAATTATGGCTGGTATTGAATGGTCTACAATTTTATTTTTTATGGGCTTGTTTGTAGTAGTTGGTGGATTAGTAGAAGTTGGCATAATAAACAAATTAGCTCAAGCATTGATTGGACTTACAGAAGGCCATCTTGTCTTTACAATGTTATTAATATTATGGTTATCAGCAATAGTTTCTTCTTTCTTAGATAATATTCCATTTGTTGCAACATTAATTCCTCTTATTTTGACTATGCAAGCTGAAGGAATTGATGTTATGCCATTATGGTGGGCGACATCTCTTGGAGCTTGTCTTGGAGGAAATGGTACATTGATAGGAGCATCTGCCAATGTTGTACTAGCAGGTATAGGTAATAAACATGGGCATCCTATATCTTTTAAAGAGTATTTTAAGATAGGTTTTCCGCTTATGATTATATCTATTATTATATCTACTTTTTATTTAATTATAAAATTTTAAAAAATATAGTATAATAATACTAAAGGGGATGTGTATATATGAATATTAATACTGTTCAAGGAGATTCAATTGAAGTTCTTTTAAGGCAACTTGGAGCAACAAAAATATCAAAAGTAAGTAGTACATTGTATTTTATCAAGTTTGATTTAGGAGACAATTGGGAAATATCTTATACTTATAATATTAATGCTAAAGATCAATATTTTTTACAAAGAATTGAACCATATCCTATTGGTAGAGGTCTGTTTAACGATGAATATGAAATAATGTCATTTATATCAAAGGATTTAAACAAATTTTTAAATGCTAAGAATAGTAGTAACTTCAAAACATTTGTTGAAGTTACTAGGAAAGTTAATTCTATCATTGATAATGTAGAGGAACTATTTTTAAACTACAATGTGGATGGTGATGATTTGAAAACACTTAATAAAGAACTTAATGACATACTAAATGATATTAACTATATAGAGCAACATACAAAAAAAATCTAGTTTAGTATACTTATAAACTTTAAAATCCACCAGAAAATCATGAAAACCTAAATTTGAAAATTTGAAATGCAAAACTTTATTTATCAAAAAAGAAAATAGCTGATGAAGCATATGCTTCATCAGCTATATTATTTTTAATGATGTCCACATCCATCATGTGAACAAGTATGATTTGATGGAAATTCTACTAATTTTCCATTTTTAAGTAAGTCTAGATTAGCACTTATAGTATCTGCTTCTGCTCTATAAACTTTGATTCCCATACCATTTAATTTAACTATAGCACCTTGTCCTATTCCTCCAACTACTACTGCATCCACAACTGTGCCTGATAATGCTTTTAGTGGTTGACACTTTCCATGCTCATGACCTAAATCTCCATTATCTAGAGATTTAACTTCTCCACTCTCTAAATCACACACAACAAAAATTGGAGCAGAACCAAAATGACCATATGGTTTACTATCCAATCCTTTATTCTCTTCTACTGGTATACATACTTTCATTATTATTTCTCCCTTCTCTTACAACATTTTTTAATAGATTTACACTCTTTACTACATCCTAGATGTATTGTATTTATATCAAATACATCTATAAAGCTTTCACTAGAATTACTTAACATAGAGTTTATAAAATCTACACATATATTAAATGATTCTTTATTAATATGATATAAAACGTAGTATCCTTCTTTATGCCCTGTTATTATTCCAACATCTTTTAATATTTTTATATGTTGTGAAACAGCAGAATCTGAAATTCCTAGATATTTAGAAATTCCTTTTTGGCATATATTTCTCTTAGATACTAATATAAGTATGTTAATTCTAGTTTCATCACTCAATGCTTTAAATATTTTAACCAAATTTTCCATAAATACCTCTTTTTGATTAAGTAATTACTTAATTAAATTATAGTACTCTTAATTAGATTTTTCAACCATTATTTTTAAATTTTGGGATATATTATAAATAATTTAGATATTTATTATTATAACTTTAGAAATTTCTCAAAGAAATATACTTAAAAATACATTTAAGATAATTTAAATAATAAGAATTAATAAATAAAAAACTGCTTTAAAATAATTTTATTATTTTAAAGCAGTTTTTTATAAATATGTTTAAAAAGTTACTCAGTATAAATATTAAATTCTCTTTAATTTATCTAAATAGTAAACAGCATTTAAAGCTGCTATTTGTCCTTGACCTGCTGCTTTTATATAAGAATATGGTTTTCCAACACAATCTCCAGCAGCAAAGCATCCATCTATACTAGTTTTCATATCATTATCAACTTTAATATGGATACCCTCAATTTCTATTCCAGGAATCAATGAACTTGGAGCTGTACTATCTTTTATAACGAATACTCCATCAACTTCAATGTGGTTTTCTTTAAAAGATATTTTGTTTACAAGTTTATCTCCATCTATTTGTACGGGTCTATCATGTATAACTTCAATAGATTCATCTAAGTTATCTGAACCTCTCATAAGATTCTCTTTTTTGTACATAGGTATAAAATAAGTTTTTGAAGTTAATTCACTTAAAAAATTTGCTTCTTCTTTAGATTCTTCATTATATCCTATAACTGCCACCTTTTTATTTCTATAAAGTGGTGCATCACATGTAGCACAATACCCTACTCCTCTGCCTAGAAATTCTTCTTCGCCTTTAATTGGTCTAGTGTATTCTACACCAGTGGCAAGAATTACAGTAGTAGCTTCATACATATCATTTCCAGACATTATTGCAAAGTATTCTCCCATAGCATAAATATTATTTATTCTCTTATTTTCAATTGAAATATCCATACTATCTATATGCGATTTAAACTTGTCTTTTAATTCATCTCCACTTATATCATAAAAACCTAAATAATTATCTATTGAAGGAGCTTTAACAAGCTTATTACTTAAATTATCACTACCAAACATGATAATTGTTTTATTTCTTATTTTTGCATTTATAGCAGCAGATAATCCAGCAGGACCACTACCTATTATAGCTATATCATATCTCATAACACTCACCCATTTTTTATAAATATGATTTTACTTTCATTTCAATTTTGTTCTTTGGCATAAATCCAATTAGTGTTTCTACTGGTTCTCCATCTTTAAATATAATCATAGTTGGCACTGTAGATACACTAAATTGTTGAGCTATTTCTAAACTCTCATCTATGTCAACTTTTACAAATCTAGCTTCATTTTTCATTTCTTCACCTAACTCTGCAAATACAGGCCCTAACATGTTACAAGGTCCACACCAAGTTGCAAAGAAATCCACTACAACTACTCCTTTACTACCTTCAACACTACTTCTAAATTCAGATGTATTTATAACTTTTGCCATTTTTTTAATCCTCCTATAAACTTTAATTATCCCTATACAATTATACTATGAAATTCATAAATATAATTTTACTTTTATAGGGTCTTTTTATATTTTATTTTATACTAATTAGTATACCCATTCTTTATTTCTAAAAACAGCTTTTTATATTTTTATTATTTTAACTTTTGTGGTATTGATAATTCAAATGTAGTTCCAATACCTATCTCTGAAGTTACATTTATATCAATATCCAAATTCAAACTAATCATACGAGCTATTGAAAGACCTATTCCAGACCCTTCTAAATCTTTATTTCTTACATTTTCACTTCTAAAAAATCTATCAAATATAAGAGGTATTTCTTCTTTTTTTATACCTATACCAGTGTCTCTTATAAGTAAAGTTACTTCATCTTCTATATCTTCTTTTAATTCTAATACTATCTCATCACCTTGTTTTGTGTATTTAAAAGCATTATCAATAAAAATTAATATAAGCTGTCTTAATTTATTTTTATCCGTTATTATAACTTTATTCTTAAGCTCAGAATTAAATACAAATTTTTTTTCCTGAAATTCTGCAATATCAATATAATCTTCTGATATTTCCTCAAGCAATCTTTCTAAATCTACTTCTTCCAAGTTGACTTTAACAATGGAATCTTCTTTAGTAAGAGACAATAAGTCAGTTATCATTTTTTTAAGCCTTCTTGTCTCTTTCATTGCAGTAGCTATTGTTTCAACTTCATCATTTACTGTACTCTCTGGGGATTTTAACATACTTTCTAATTTTGATGAAACTATTGTTATTGGCGTTCTTAATTCATGAGAAGCATCTTGTATAAACTTAGCTTGATTTCTCCATGCAGTTTCTATTGGAATTAAAGCTTTTCTAGTAAGATACACAGCAACAAAGTAAGTAATTATTACAGAAATCAGTATACCAATTATAAGAACGGATGTAAGTTGCTTTAAAGAGTTCATCTCAGAGTCGATATTTCTAATTATCTGTATTTGATATCTTCCTACATCTACATTTAATTCTCTAAAGGTATATCCATTTTCTGTATATTTAAAAAATGAATTTTTCTTATCCAATCTTCTATCTGGAAGTAACTCATCAAAATACTCATTTTGAGTATAGTAACTTATTCTACCATCCTCATACACATAGACCATATCTTTTGGGTCTTTAAGTCTTATTGGATTTAAAAACGAGGTTCTTTTAAATTGAGAAACTATATATTCAAGCTCCTCATTTATCTCACTATCAATTCCACTATATGTTAATCCTCTAAAATATGAATATATAAATATAGAAAATATTATTAAAAAGCTACCCACTACAACAATATACATTTTTATTAGATGATTTTTAGTACTAGTGAATACATTCTTATTTATCATCGAATATATATCCTACCTTACGTTTAGTTTTAATATACTTATCATATCCATATTTACTGAGTTTTTTCCTTAGATTACTTACATATACCTCAACTATTTCAATGGTTGCATCTGAATCAATTCCCCATATTCTATCATAAATCTGCTCTTTTAATAAAATTGAACCCTTATTTAAGACAAAATATTCAAGCAAGTTAAACTGCTTATTTTGTAACTTTATTTCTTCTTTTTCAATATATACTCTTTTTTCTAATGTATCCAAATATAAAGATTTAAATTCTATTCCATTTCTTTCTTTTATTTTTCCATTAGTTCTTAATATAGCGTACACTCTTGCTACTAATTCTTCCATATAAAAAGGTTTTGTTAAATAATCATTAGCTCCTATGGTAAATGCTTCTACTTTATCATCTAATGCTTCTTTGGCTGTCAATATAAGCACAGGTGTGTCTATATTATTAACTCTCATTCTTTTTAAAATATCAATTCCATTTATGCTAGGAAGCATTAAATCTAAAATAACTAAATCATATATATTTTGATTAACTAAGTATAAAGCTTCTTCTCCATCTTCACATTTTTCAGTTTCAAAATGCTTACTAAGTTCTTCTACTACACTTTCTAAAAGTATTTTATTATCTTCAACTATCAAAACCTTCATAAATATCCCCTGCCTTTATTTGTCTATCTTAACTTTATGAGATTTTAAGTCAATATCTACATTGGCTTTTTCTTTTATATCATCGTATGTGTATCCCACTATTTCAACACTTTTTGCTTTTGTTGAACATAGTATATCTATATCTGTCTCTTCTGAAGCCTTTAAAATTTTATATGATGGTATACGATTTACCACTAAATATTCTCCATTTTCATTAACTTCTGCTGTCTTAAGGATAATATTTCCTAAATCTTTTGATGATGAATTTTTCACTTTTATTTGATATGTGATTCCCTCTTTTGATTCATTTACTTTTTTAAGTTCTGATGTAGATAATACCTCATACTGACTACTATTTTCTAGCTTAATATTATTATTTCTTATATTAATATCATTTTCTTTTAAATTAATATACACAATCTTACCTTCTGCTTCATACTCATATGCATAAACTTCCACACTCTTTGTAAAAGTTTTGTGCGCACACTCTACATAAGCAACTTTACCAGGCATTAGAGTCATATCCAACAAAGCCTTACTATCTGAGGAAATAATTTTTTTATTCTCATCATATTCATTATATACTAATTCAATATTTGATATATTAAATGTCGAATTATTTTCTATCTTTGTGGATGTGTCTACTTTATCACCTTCATCTACATTTATAATCTCTGATTTACCTATATTTAATACTTTTGCATTTTCCTCATCTATTTTTACCTCATTCTTATCTTCAACTTGAATACCAGTTGAATCTTCCTTATCTTCAGATTGAATATCAGTTGAATCAGGTTGTTCATCTTTTTCGCATGCTGTAAGTGTAAAAACAAATATTGTTAATATAATCATTAAAAAAATTGATTTTTTTATTATCTTATTCATATTAAGCACCTCATATAGTAATATTTTATAGTAGATTTTTATACTTTTTCATAAATTCTTTCAATGCTTGTGTAAGTATTTGATGCTTTTCAAAGTTTGAATTACTACAAAGCCTTTCAAAATCATTCCATGTTTCTTTATCTATACGTATTCTTGTTGTTTTTAATTCATCTATGGATTCATCATCTATATGTACATCTTTTTTATTAGATATTTTTTTTGGCTTTATATTATAATCCTTTACCTCTAAATACCAATCATATACTTCACAAAGCTTATCTAAGTCTTCCTGAGTTATATTTATTTTTCTATCTTTTTTAGGCTTAACATTTTTTTTTGACTTTGTATTTTTTAAATCAGTATCATTAAACTTGATTTGTTCAATGCCTTTACTCAAAACCTTTTCATTAGAATTCTTTTTTTTGGTGCTTACTTTTTTTCTATTACTTATATTTTTTTTAAAATTTTCTTCTTCCAAGTTTTTCTTATCCAGATTTTCATTATAATTTAATTCGTCTTTTAATATGTATTTACCTTTTTCTGATTTATATCCTTTTTTATTTAAAAAATTTCTTAAAGTACTTTGACTAATTTTTAGATTTTGAGCTATCTCTGTAAACTTAATTCCCTTACTTTGAAGTTCTAAAAATTTGTCAATTCTTTCCTCGTTGTTATTCATTAATACTCCTCCGTCAATATCTTCTTGTCTTTCTCTTCATGGCCCTTATTATATTTTTCTTTTCTGAATCTACCCTATTAGATTCAATTATTTTTTGCAACATTTTATTATACGTAAAATCATCTAAGTTATTATTTTTTATATAGAGAAATGTTTCTTCTTCATATTTAATAAAACAAATTGATAGCAACCACGCCATTCCCATTTTAACATAATATTCTTCACTTTGTATATTGTTACAACATTCAAAGATTTCTTCAATATGTTTATCATCAACATAATATATTAAAAACATAACTAATACAAATCTAATTTCCCATGGATTTTCTGAATAAACATATTTTTTAAGTATATCATACATGTTTTCTTTATATTTTTTTGTACATTTCAAGCCACAACAGAATCCATCACAAACTGACCAATTATTAATTTTAGGTATAAACCTTTCTATATAATATAGAGTCTCTTCAAATGTGCTATTTATATTACCAATTACCATACCTTGTAATACAGTTTCTTCATAATATGTATCCTCCGATACATTTAAGAATTCCTTCCAATTTCCTTTACTTATTTCTTTAGATAACTCTCTCAAATTAGGAACCCTAATCCCTATTATATTTTCTGTATTTGGTATGAGCTTTTTATTAAAATCTCTATACTTGATATCTTGTATAGATTTCATATATTCTAGGAGCTTCTTATACTCTAATTTATTCCATTTTTCCCTATTAAACATCATTTATTTACTCCTTAATTCCTTTTCCTTATTGTAACATAAAAGTACATAAAAAAAAGCTTCCAAGTATCAGAAGCCTTTTTAAAAATATACTAAATTTTTTAAGTTAAAGTTTAAACTAAATTAATATTTACTACAATATAATACAGACTTAAAAACTTTACTAATCTCCAACACCAAAATCTGTATTATTATATAAAACCTCTATATTTGGATTTTCATCTAAATATTTATATTTATTAGTGAACCACTTAACTAACTCTTCATCCCTTTTGATACTTGAAGAATTATTTATAAAAACATTCACAGTTGCTTTTTCAAAATCATTTGATATAATCTCTATATCCCTATCTATCATCTCTTTTGTTTGACCTTTAATTCCTACCATAATACAAGGCGAATCGAAATAGTCTTTTACATCTTGTGGTGTTTTAAATTTTGCATTTTTATTTAAAATGTTATTTCTAAAATCATTGTCAAAAGTCTCAACTCCAATTTTAAATACTATAGGAATTCCAAAATAGTCTCTCATCTCTTTAATCCTATTTTTGTAAGACCAATGACTTTCTAAAAATAATTTTTTTATTTTCTTCTCTTTTATAATACATTTTATTTCTGCTAAAGTATCTTTTGGTAATTCAAAACAACTACCAGAGTTTATGACTTCAAGAACTCCATATTTTCCAGTTATATTTTTCAAAATCTCTATATTTAACCTGTTCATTTCTTCTTCTAAATTAGAATTATCATCTATATAATCACAAAAAGAACACTTTCCCCATATACAAGGAAATCCTTTAAGTAAAACAATTTCTCTTTGATTTTTATTTGTTATTTCACTATATCTATCCATTTTTTCTATCTTCCTCCAGTCAATGATAGTTTTAAAGTTTTTGGAACTGCATTTAATCCTAAGTTCACTAAAACAACTGCTACCAATTTGTCTGCATAGTCTGTTAATACTTGAGTTACAAATACACTAAATACATCTCCTAATCCTAATACTTTCAAAATTTGTACTATGTAGGAAGAACCTGATGATGTCATACCTCCAAAGAGAAAAGCTGAAATTATTGAACTTATTATAGAGGTTGGAATAGCAAATAACAATACCCCTAATGGAGTTTTTAATCCATTTAAAAAATTCTTTTTAAATGCTATTCCAGCAAGTAAACCTGTTGATATCTGAACTGGTGCAAAGTAAAGAGAATACACATCAAATGTAATTCCACTTATTAAACTTCCAAACACACCTGTAACTACAGCGTATTTAGGACCTAAAAGCGATGCTATCATTATAGTCCCTATTGAATCTAAGTATATAGGTAATCTTAACCCCATAGCTATAAACGCCCCTATTATATTTATAGAGATACCAAAAGCTATAAGTGTAATAGTTTTTACACATATTTTTCTTTTCACACTATATCACTCCTTCCACAGAGTCTATAATGTCTTCATAACCTTTGAAAAGCCTCTTCAAAAACATATACATAAACTTCTTTTCATCAACTTCATTTAGAACAATTGCATTAGGATATTTTTTATAGAAATTAAAAGAATCCACTATAGATTGACCCATAGCTATACCATCTTCTACGACTTCTACATATGATTCAAATCCTTTACAAATACTTCTATCTACAAAGTATGCTACTGCTAGAGGGTCATTTATCACACAGCCAATTATTCCTTCCTGCTCCCAATGGAAATCAATATAAAACCTAGTTATTTCAGTTATATACTTTGCCATTTTCTCATCAAGTCTATTTATAAACTCAATAATATTAGGAGTAAGTACAATTTTTCTAGTTACATCCAAACCTACCATGTGAATTTTTTTAGATAAATTCTTGTAAACATAATCCGCTCCATGTGGGTCTACCCAATAGTTAAACTCTGCTACTGGAGAGCAATTTCCATGAATTCTAAATGCTCCTCCCATAGACACAAACTCATCAAGATTTTCAAAGACTTCTTTATCTTTCATAAGTGCCTTAGCTATATTTGTAAGTGGTGCAAGTGCTATTATTGATACTTTTTCATGATTACGTAAAGTATTTATTATAAAATCTACTGCCCCATCTTTTACTTTAGCTCCTGTCACTTTTTGATAAAAGTTTTCTCCAATACCATCTTCTCCATGTGTATCTTGAGCTGTTACAAGTTTTCTTTTTAGTGGTGCTTCCTCTCCTTTATATACTGGTATATTTAGTGAAGAGCACATTTGAAGTGTTTTTAGTGCATTTTCTGCACCTACATTTGCTGGAACATTTCCACAACATGTGGTAATTCCAAGTACTTCTAGCTCTGGTGAGTTTAAAGCTAGAAGAATGGCCAAAGAATCATCAATTCCTGGGTCACAATCAATTATTACTTTTCTTTTTTCCATACTTTTATCCTCCTTGATTTGTGGTCGAGGAGAACTACACATCTTTTTTCCACTTTCAAAAAGGTGTGTCTAAGGGTATTAATTATATACTGCCACTATATAATTCCTTAGTTTTTTATACTTGGAGTTCTCGAACAAGTACAGATGTTAGTATTGTTTTAGTCTATTTATTGTAGACCTACAAAAAAGTTCCATCTGATTTAATAACTACAAAATGAATTTTGTAGTATAAAAGAATTTATTATATTTTGATGTGTCTTGTTAAAGTTTATTTAAAATTATAAGCTAACTTTAACAAAATGTGGCACTTTTAAACCGATTATTATTATACAACAATAGTTGAACTATTACAATTAATAACTTAAAGATTTCAGCTATAAAAATTTATTAAATTATATTATTCATAGTTTATTGACAATATTAAATATAAAGCATATAATTACATTGTAAATTAAATTAACACTGTTAAGTTATGAGGTGATTATAT
The DNA here is from genome assembly GCF_045900275.1 of Clostridioides sp. GD02367. NCBI lineage: Bacteria > Bacillati > Bacillota > Clostridia > Peptostreptococcales > Peptostreptococcaceae > Clostridioides > Clostridioides sp. GD02367. The sequence continues at coordinate 40,776 of NZ_JBJODK010000014.1, forward strand.
GAGTATTAAAGCAAGACGTGAAAATGAAAAAGCAGAAATGAAGAAAAAAATTATGGATGCTAGCATAGAAATTATCAATCAATATGGATATGAAAATTTATCAATAAGAAAAATTGCTTCAAAAATAGATTATTCTCCAACTACAATTTACCTTTACTACAAAGACAAGGCAGAGATTATCAGCGATATGACAAAAAAACTTTATAACACTGTAGAAAGTAATGCTATTGATATTATACATAATTGCTCATCTCTCCCAATAGATAAGCAAATCATAGAAATTATGACTAGTTTTATAAAGACTCTTTCAAGTGAACCTGAAATGTCAAAAGCTATTATGCATAGTAGGATGAACATTATATTTGCATCTGAAAGTACAAATAGTGAACCTACTAATAATGGTATAGAAATACTAGATGAGCTTCTTTTCCTTGGAATTGATCAGGGTATATTTAAACAAAACGTAGATAAAACTTCATGGATGCTTATAAGTGCACTATTAGGATTTATTTTATGTATTGTTGAAAATCAATTGTATTCCTTACATAATTTCACTCAAATTATAGAGAATTTCTTAGATATTTTAGTAGGAGGGCTTTACAATGAAAAACCACAATGAAACTAATAAGAAGAAAAAAGTTTTTAAAATATCTATAATCCTATTTCTTGTGTTTATATGCATTATTATTTTGATTATAACTAACTTAAAGCCAGAAAAATTAGTGGTAAAAAATATAAACCCTGCTAATGTGAAAAATGGTATTTATACAGGAAGTGCTGATAATAAACTTGTGAAGGCTACTGTATCTGTTGAAGTTAATAATGGCAGAATTAAAAATATTAAGATACTAGAACATGACACTCTTTTAGGTAAACCTGGTGAAAAAATCATAAAAAATATAGTTGAACAACAATCTTTAGAAGTAGATGCTATAACATCTGCGACTTATAGCAGTGATACTATACGAAAGGCTGTAGAAAATGCTTTGAGAAAGGGAGAATAAATATGAATACTATTATTATATACTCAAGTAAATATGGTTGTACGAAAGACTGTGCAAACATACTAAAAAATAAACTATCAGACAATATCACTATTGTTGATATCAATGATAGTAATCCTAAAATTGAATTATCAAAATTTGATACAATTATTATTGGAAGTTCTATATATGTTGGTTCAGTTTCAAAAAAGATTCGTATATTGTGTAATGATAATATAGAATTATTAAACAAAAAACGAGTTGGTGTATTCCTTTGTTGTGGATTTTCTGAACAGGCAGATAAATATCTAAAATCAAACTTTCCAGCATCTTTATTAGAAAATGCAAATGCAATTGGAATTTTTGGTAGTGAAGCTCGATTAGAAAAGATGAAATTTTTAGATAAGCTTATTATGAAGTCGGTTTCAAAAGGTAATTATGACAGTTTTAAAATATCACAAGATAGTATAGACGATTTTTTAAGAAATCTTAATAAATAAAATTATTTATTTCAAATCTCCTTACAAGATAAAAAAATTATCTAAAATGTAGTATTATAAATATACTCTGAAGTTTGTAAATATTGATAAAGTAGTTATATATCTATACAATATTATATATTATACAATATTTTCTTATATTTATTTAGACCTATGTATTATATAAGAAAATTCTACTACATTTATTATATTGGAGATGATATTTATGAAATATATTGAAATTAGGATTGCTAATGAAATGGATGCAGAAGAAATATTGGAAATATATACTCCATATATTACTGATACTGCAATTACTTTTGAGTATAGCATTCCAAGCATTGATGATTTTAAAAACAGAATAAAAGAAATCTGTTCAAAATATCCTTACCTAGTCTGTTTAATTAATAAAAAAATTGTTGGATATGCCTATGCTCATGAACACAATGAACGAACTGCTTATCAATGGAATGTTGAATTATCAATTTATGTTGATAAGAAATTTATTAGTAATAAAATAGGAATTGCTCTTTATAATTCAATCATAGATATATTGAAGTTACAAAATATTCAAAATTTGTATGCTAGTATTACGTCACCAAATATAAAAAGCGAAAAACTTCATCAAAGATTTGGTTTCAAACTATGTGGGATTTATCACAATACAGGATATAAATTTGATTGTTGGCATGATGTTATGTTGTTTGAAAAACATATAGGTAATCACTCTAAAAATCCTAATTCTATAAAAACAATCAAACAAGTTAATTCCAAAGAAATAGCTGCTATTTTAAATGAGAATATTAATTTAATAGCACTTTAGATTTAATATAATTTAATCTATAAAATATGAACAAAAGAAAAAATAGGGAAGATATTTAAAATATTTATTTTAATATTTTAAACATCTTCTCTATTTTTTTCTTAAATTTCATAATAATAGTCTTATTAAAGCAAATACTATAAAAAGAGTTTATCTTTATTTACTAACCGAATTTAAATTTAAAATATAGAAAAATGGAAGGAGAATAATTCATGATAAAATTAATTGGTATCTTGATAGTCGTAATTGGTTTTATACTTAAAATGGATACACTATTTACTGTATTATTAGCAGGCATAGCAACAGGGATTGTTGCAGGATTGGACTTTAATCAAATCTTTACAATCTTGGGTGACTCTTTTGTTTCAAACAGAGGTGTATCATTATTCATACTAACATTACCAGTAATTGGTGTGTTAGAAAGATATGGATTGAAACAAAGAGCTGTTTCCTTAATAGAAAAATTAAAGAAACTTACAACAGGAAAAGTACTTACTATATATATGATAGCTAGACAAGTAGCTGGTGCTCTATCAATAAGAATGAGTGGACACCCTCAGTTTGTGAGACCACTCGTTAATCCGATGGCACAAGCTGCTGGTTTAAGTAATAGTGATGAACTAAAAGAATCTGATGAAGAAGCTATAAAAGCATTGTCTGCTGCATCAGAAAACTATGGAAACTTTTATGGTCAAAATCTATTTGCAGGTAGTAGTGGAGTATTGCTTATAGCTTCTACACTGACTCAGTTCGGATACAATGTAACTGGACTTAACATTGTAAAGGCCAATATTATCATGGCAGTAATAGCACTTGTAGTTGCTACAATTCAATTTACTTTATATGATAAGAAATTAAATAAGAGTCACAAGAGATAGATTTATTTAGGAGGAATAAAAATGCAAAATTTTATAAATATATCATTAGAAGTTTTTTATGCACTGATGGGTTTTCTGATGGTTGTAATAGCATATAGGTCTTTTACTACAATAGATAACAATAAGAAATATGGTACATCATTATTTTGGATACTGATATCATTACCCTTCATATTTGGTAGACTGATTCCAGCTAATATAATCGGAATAATTCTAATATTATCTAGTTTTTTGACACTTTCCAAACAAGTTGTATTTGCAAAATATGAAGAACCAAATGAGAGTTTTGGGAAAGAACAAGCAGATAAACTTAAAAATAAAATATTTATACCCTCATTAATATTAGCATTTGCTGCAGTAGTTGTGGCTATGAGCCTTACTAATTTTGACAATTCTTCACAGTTCGCAATAGGTGTGGGTTCAATAATTGCATTAATATCAGCTCTTATAATAACTAAAGCAAAGCCTACTACATCAGTTCAAGATGGCTCAAGATTACTTCAGCAAATGGGACCTGCTAGTATGTTACCACAACTTTTGGTTGCATTAGGCGCTCTATTTACTCAAGCTGGAGTTGGTGAAGTCATTTCAAATATGATATCTGGTGTAGTCCCTGCTGATAACAGATTATTTGGTGTTATAGCATATGTATTAGGTATGGTTATATTTACTATGATAATGGGAAATGCATTTGCTGCGTTTTCAGTCATAACAGCAGGAATTGGAATTCCTTTCGTATTGTCTCAAGGTGGAAATCCTGCTATAATTGGAGCACTAGCATTAACAGCAGGATATTGTGGAACTTTACTTACTCCAATGGCTGCTAATTTTAATATAGTTCCAGCAGCTTTACTTGAATGCAAAAACGACTACATTGTTATAAAATACCAGGCACCAGTTGCTTTAGTATTAATTATAGCTCACATATTAGTAATGTATTTTTTAGGATTTTAATACAATTAGGAGGTAAAATAATGAAAATTTTATTAACAGGATTCGACCCATTTGGTGGAGAACCAATAAATCCAGCTCAAGAAGCAGTTGAAAGGGTTAATGATAATATAAATGGCGCAGAAATTATAAAAATAACTATACCAACAGTTATGACAAAATCTGTTGAAGCTATAGATAAAGCTATCCAACAGCACAATCCAGATATAGTAATATCAGTTGGACAAGCTGGAGGTAGATTTGATATTACTCCTGAGAGGGTAGCTATAAATGTAGATGACTTTAGAATAAAAGATAATGAAGGTAACCAAGTCATAGATACTGTTATAAAAGAAGATGGTCAACCTGCATATTTTTCAAAATTACCTGTAAAAGCTATGGTAAAACATATGAATGAAAATAAAATTCCAGCAAGTGTTTCAAACACTGCAGGTACATTTGTTTGTAATCATGTAATGTATGGAATTCTTTACATGATAGACAAAAAATATCCTAATCTAAGAGGTGGCTTTATACACATACCATATATGACTTCACAGATAATAGATAAAAAGAATACACCTTTTATGTCTCTAGAAGAAATAGTGAAAGGCTTAGAATTAGCTGTGGAAGCTTGTACTATCTATAAAAATGATATAGAGGAAATTGGTGGTGAAATTTCATAATGACTCTTTGAATATTTTTATAAATTTCAAATAAGAGTTATTCAAGTAAAGACTGTAAGTAAATTTGTTTAGATATTTACTTACAGTCTTTTTATAATACATACAAATATAAAATTAAAGTTTATTCTTCTCTCCCCACTCACACATTGCATCTAGAATTGGAATCAAAGATTTTCCTCTTTCAGATAGACTATATTCTACCTTAGGAGGTATTTGAGGATATTCAGTACGAATAATCAAGTTATCTGCCTCCAATTCCTTCAATGATAAACTCAAGGTTTTATAGGAAATTGTATTTATATAACGCTTTAATGCATTATATCTGACAACCTTAAATTCTACAAGACAATAAAGAATTATCATTTTATATTTGCCATTAATCAATGAAAGTGTATAGCTAAATCCTGTTTCACTTAAATCTGTATTTGAGATATAATCTATACCCATATGTTACACTCTCCTTTTGGTTAGTATTGAACAAAAATGTGCGTACTTGTTTTTAAGATAATTTATAATAAAATTATAGTGTAAGAATAATTGAAAGTCAATTTGATAATAGGAAGTGTAATATATAGGTGAAAATCTATTAAATAAAGTTTATTGGAGGAAATTTATAATGAAAGTTTTATTGATTAATGGTAGCCCAAACCAATATGGATGTACTTATACAGCATTAACTGAGGTTACTAAAGTATTAAATAAACATGATATTGAAACAGAAATACTGTATTTAGGTAAAAAAGCAATCCCAGGATGTATTGCTTGCTCATCTTGTTTCGAAACTGGAAAATGTATTTGTGATGATAAGGTTAATGAATTAGTTGAGGAACTTGATAATATTGATGGTATCATTATTGGTTCTCCTGTTTATTTTTCTAGTGCAAGTGGTCAATTAACTTCATTTCTTGACCGTTTATTTTTCATAGCTGGTAGTCGCATGGCTACAAAATTAGGTGCTTCAATTGTATCCTGTAGACGTGGTGGTGCAACTGCAACATTTGACCAACTCAACAAATATTTTTCAATTAGCAATATGCCTATTGTATCATCACAGTATTGGAATCAGGTACATGGTTTTACACCAGAAGATGTTATGAAGGATGAAGAAGGCTTACAAACCATGCGAACTTTAGGCGAAAACATGGCATGGCTTCTTAAATGTATTTCAGCTGGTAAGAAATCTGGAATTAAAGAACCACAGTATGAAGAGAAAGTTATGACTAATTTTATAAAATAGATAATGAAAATATAGTGGAATTTATTAATAATGAAAATGCTAATCTATAAATAAAAATATATATTACAAAAAATAATAAAACAGAGTTATTAAATGTATATATCAAATCTCTGTTTTATTGTTTTTTATTAAAAAGTTTCAAGTTCCAGTAATATTATACTTATATCCAATGCTATTTTTAATCAGAAGTGTTTTAATACACACATTTTATATTTTAAAATTATATTAAGTATACCCCTAAAATATACAACACATATATATGGGCTGGATAATATAAATAAAACAAATATTTCATACTCTTACCTTTTTCTCTATTGTAAAGCAACATGAAAGGTAGAGAAGCAACCATCATCCATTGGTAATTTTGTAAAGTAGAATTTTTTAAACTAAAATCTCCATTTGCCATTGTTATAAATACAAAGATACACATTAAAATATAGCAAATACTTAAATTAAGTTTCTTCTCTCTACACAAATAAAAAATAATTCCAAGTGTAATAAGAATTGGTCCACCTTCTACTAAAAATGGTACTGGTACTAAAGTCATAAATAAAGCTAGAAGCTCATTAAATGATTTGAAAAGTATAGTTATTATAAATATTCCTAATATTATAGGGGCTATTATCATTGTTAACCCTATAATAAGATATTTTACTTCTCTTTCTTTTCTAAATTTCTTTATAAATTCTATTGCTTGTAAATAAATTGCTATCAAAAATATTGTTGAAAAAATATTGTTTATAATTATTACCCCTTCTGGATGTGGAAATACACTATTAATTATTTGATTTCCTATTGCCATAATAACAGACCAAATATACAACCTAGTTATGTACTTTTTCCTGTTACTAGTGTGATAAAATCCTTCCACTGCCATAAACGTAAATAAAGGTGCTGATATTCTACCTATCCAATGAAACCAAATAGGTATTTGCATTGTTTCTGGCATAAATGCTGCTATATGGTCAAATGTCATAAATATTAATGCCAACATCTTAATAGTAAACCCATTTATTCCTTTTTTAAAAAAATTCATATTATTCTCCCCTAATTTTGATTTATTTCTATAATAATTTCTGTCCCTACTCCAATTTTACTATTTACATAGATATTTCCTTTATGAATCTCTATTATCTCTTTAGAAATAGCCATCCCAAGCCCTGAACCTTTATGCAATTCGCCTGTATTGGTACCTCTGTAATATTTCTCAAAAATATGTTTTAAATCATTTTCGCTTATCCCAACTCCACTATCTTTTATTATAATTTCTATATTATCTTTTTTTATAATTTTTATCTCTATCAAAGTATCCTCACTATTATGAACTATTGAATTAAATATAAGATTAGTTATGGCTCTTCTTAACAATATTGGGTCTGCATGTACTTCTATTGACTCTTCATAACATTCAAACTCAATATACCTATTTTTATATCTATTATCATTTAAAATATCCACTATTATATTTCTAACCAAACCAACTAAATTTATTTTTTTCTTATTCAAAACTATATTATTATTTTTTAGTCGAGTAGATAAATTTAGGTCATCAACCAAATCTTTTATATACTTAGATTTATTGTATATAATTTCCGTATACTCTCGTAATTCATCTTCTACAAACTCATAATCTTTGTCATTGATTATTTCTGCATATCCTTGTATAGATGATAAAGGAGTTTTTATATCATGTGTTATATTTGCTAGCCATTCTTCTCTCAATTTTTCATTTTCTTTTCTCTCTGCTTCATTTATTCTTAAAGTATAAGCCAGCATATTGATATTTGCAAACACTTCTTCATATATACCTCTATCTTTAAGGTATAAACTATAATTTCCATTAGCCATAGTCTCAACACTCCATAACACACTTGATATTGGTTTTGTAAGCTTTCTACTAAATAAGTAGCCAACACCCAATGCTACCATTCCATCAATCACAAGTGTTATAATAATGATTTTATTTAAAGTATCTTTAATACTATCATTAGAATAAGTTAAAATTATTCTTGATGTATCTCTACTAGGCATACCAACTATTACATTTAAATGTTTTTTGTTTAGAGTTTTTTCTAAAATAAAATTAATGTAATTTGTTTCTCTATACTTGTAATTATTAACCATCTGAAATGGCGTATATTTTTTAGGAGTATCCTTTGGTACGTTCATTCCATAGACTTCTTCACCTGAATCATTTAAAACTTGTAACCAAGAATTTGATTTTTCTAGTTTATCAATTCCAATCTTTGATAGCCTAAGCACTCCATTTTTTTCATATAAATCTTTTTCAAAAGAACGTGCAAATTCTTCAGGATTATTTTTAGAGTCCACAGCTTTAAAAAAACTATTAGTTGAAACAACATACAGTATAGAAATGATATTTATAATAACTACTGATATAACTACAAATACGATTGTGAGCATAAAGTTTCTAGTAATCTTCCATCTCATACTCTAATCTTCCTTTACTGCTAATTTATATCCAAGACCTTTTATTGTCAAAATATATTCTGGTTTTGAGGGATTATCCTCCAATTTTTCTCTAATCTTTCTTATATGAACCATTATAGTATTATCAAAACCCACATAATCTTCTCCCCACACCTTATCCCATAATCTCTCTTTACTTATAATCTGATTTTGATTGTGTGCAAATAAAGATAATATTTTTAATTCTTTTGCGGATAATCCTATGGACTGCCCATCTTTTATAAGTTCTGCTCTACTTTCATTTAATTTATATGGTCCAAATGATATAATTTTTTCTTTATCATTGTCTAAATCCACGCTTCCATTTTGGCTCTCATTAAAATAACTTAATCTTCTTAAGTGAGCTTTGACCCTAAAAGCTACTTCCTTAGGACTAAATGGTTTTGTAACATAATCATCTCCTCCAATTGCAAGTCCAAGTAATTTGTCTAATTCTTCTGTTTTAGCTGACAAAAATATTATTGGAGAATTAGAGTTTTTTCTTATTTCTTTACAAATATCATAACCTTCTCCATCAGGTAACATAATATCTAGTATAATTAAATCAGGGTTAATATTTTTAAATATTTCTAATCCTTCTCTTCTAGTTTTTGCAGTATATACGTTATTAAAGCCTTCTTTCTTTAATACAGTTTCTAAAAGTTTTAATATTTCTACCTCATCATCTATTATTAAAATACTATTTTCCATAAATAACCTCCTATTATAATTTACCTATATATTAGCATACATTTTCTTAAAAATTTATTTATATTGTTTTAAAATAGGTTAATACATAAATAAAGTTACTATTATTTTTGGTTAAAATCTTTCACTTGATGTAAAATTTTTATATGTTATTTGGGTTAATATTATCATTAATGTAATTGAGATTACTATTGATAAACCTATCAATGTATTTGGTACATTGTATCTAACAATTTGTTGACTCATCATAATCCAGTTTGGAGTTATTGACATAAATTTTATGGCTTTATCTGGAATAAAACCTACGCTAAAATATGGTATTGCCATTATCAAGCCACCTAGTATAAATGGTATTATAGAGGATTTAAATATAGATGAAAGTGTTAAACCTATTTGTGCAAATATAAAAGAAGCCAAAATAGTTGTTACTATAACAATAAGATACATTTGGATTACTGTAAGATTTAAATTACTATTTCCAAAATACCATAAGTTTTTAATTGGTTCATCCAAATATTTAAATTCAAAAAAACTAAATCCTCTAATTCCTACTAATAGTATAAAAGAAATATTAATTATAGACAAAATTAAACCATTAGCTACTAGTTTTGATAATACTACTGATTTTTTCCCATTTTTAGTTGTATTTATTAAACCAGTCATATTAGAATCATATTCTTTTGTATAATTTCCAGAAGTTATTATAAACATTACTAAACCTATTAAAGGTATAGAACCTTCTATCTTGTAAAATATATCTGAGTACGTATCTAAAACATCAAATTTTCTAATCAGAACAAAACCAAAAAATAGCAGAAACAACCAAACCATCCAAATACTTTTTGATTTTAATATTTTTATCATTTCAGATTTAACTAAATACATCATTTATACTATACCTCCTTTGCATCTTCTAAATCAAAGTAAAACATATATACATCTTCAAATTTTGCTTGAACTGCTTGTGTATTAGTTTCAGTTGGAATATCATTTGAAACTATTCTAAGTACTATTGAATTAACATCACTTTGAATACTTATAACCTTATACTTAGATTGAATTTTATCAATTTCACACTCATTTTCAACTTGAATATGATATACTTTATTTTCCATGTGACTTAATATTTCTTTGTGTGTTCCTTTCACTAGAAGTTTACCATTTTTAATCATTATTGTTTCTTTTGCAACTGATTCTATGTCTGAAATTATATGAGTAGAAAGAATTATTATCTTATCTCTAGATATTTTAGCTATTAAGTTTCTAAATCTAGCTCTTTCTTGTGGGTCAAGACCAGCTGTTGGCTCATCAAGGACTATTATTTTCGGATTATTTAATAAAACTTGTGCTATGCCAACTCTTCTCTTCATACCACCAGAAAATTTTCCTATAGCCTTATTTCTTACATCATAAAGTCCTACTAATTCCAATAATTCATCTATATTACTATCTAAATCTTTTCCCTTTAAACCTTTTAATGCCCCTATATACTGTAAAAATTGTTTTGCTGTAAAGTTTTTATAAATTCCAAATTCTTGTGGCAAGTATCCTAAAATGTTTCTATAATCATCATCCATCTTAAATATATCCTTACCATTATAGAGAATTTGGCCATTGTTAGGTTTTATCAATGTTGTTATTTGTTTCATTAAAGTAGATTTTCCTGCTCCATTGGGTCCTAAAAGACCATAAACTCCATTTTCTAGCGTTATTGTAATATTATCATTTACTACTTTTTTACCATATATCTTTGAAAGATTTTTTATTTCTAACTTATTCATCTTAACTCTCCTTTATTTACTTATATAATCTGACTTTATTACTAAGAAACATAATGACATAGCACCTACGAATATCGCTATCAAAGACCCTATTGATAGATTAACAATATCTATATGCATTTTAAATATCATAATCTCTCCTAAATAATTTCCTATTATTTTATTAAATCCAAATATCAAATCATAATAATTTACAGTAGAAATAACTAAAAGTAATTTTTTAGGTAATACATGAATTACTGACATTATCTTAGTTATAGCTATAATAAATATAAAAAAACTTATTGATGTTATTGAAGATTTACTTATAAATGAACCTAATATGGCTATCATAGCCCACCCTTCAAACATTAAAAACTCAATACCTATATTTGATATCACATAATTTATTATTCTTAAATTTGATTTCAAAGTAGCTATGTTATCTACTATTCTGAAAGCTTCTAAATCTCCATTAGTTGGCATACCTTGTTGCATACAAGTTATGATGAATATTCCAATCAAATAAACAGAATAAATTATTAGTGGAACTAATAAAGCAACAACTATTTTTGACTTTAATGCTTTTTTCTTCTCTTTTGATGATAGTATGATATCTCTTACTGAAGAAACCACTTCGTCTATATAAATATTTGAGATAATTATAGCGATAGTAATTAACATCCCTACATTTATAAGTGTATTTGTAGCTCTATAATTAAACACCTTCCAAAAACTAACATCTTTATACTGATTCACACTTAAATTATAAAGTTTGATATTTGACATTGACTTAATTTTTTTAGAAAATACATCTGTATCTTTTTGATTTGAAAGTTGATTTAAAATATTAATCTTATTTTGAAATTTATAATTACCTATATCATCACTACTTCTTGTATCTTCTATACGCCCTCTTTCTTTATCTATATAATAATTTTCCGTCTCTAAAACAGGTTTAACAAAGATATTGATTGATAGTATTAACATTAATATCCCTAAAGATATAAACATATTTTTAGATTTAATCAGTTTTTTCATTTCCCAATTTACCAATGTACTAATCCTCCTAAATTATTTTGATTACACATATATATTAAAACTTGAATCTTATATCAATATAGTCTTAACCTTAAATAAAGCTTAAATTATTTGATTTATTGAAACTCATCAAAAGTAGGCTTTTAAATTTACTATTTTATAAAATAGCTTGTAATATGTTTATTTTTTATTGTAATCTTTTAGATTCTCTTTTTTGTAAGAGACTTGCTATACTTTTATTAGTAAGATTAAATTTAAAATAAGTTGGTGATTATATGAGAAATATAGATATTTATACAAAGTTGAAAATAAGCTTTTTAGCATCCATCAGCATGTTTATCATTGCAGCTGCCTTTATTATTTTTATTGGAAATTATATGTTTTCAATTATTTTTATTCTTTTTGGTATTTTTATTGAGTGGCAATTTTACCGTTGTCCAAACTGTAATCATTGTCTAGATTCAAGGATGGAACTTTTAAAGAGTGGCTCTTACTGTCCTTATTGTGGAAAGATTATTAAATAGTTATTCTTTTATCCAGTTTATTTAATATTAATTAATAAAATTTACTCTATGTGTATTTCTAAATTTCTTATTAAGTTATAAAATTTTTAAATATATTAAAAAGATATAAAGAATTGTTATGCACAATTCTCTATATCTTTTGTTGTTTATAAAGACTTTATATATTTTTTTATTATATATGCCTTAAAAATTTTTACCAATAGTAAAATAAATTTTCTATTTTGCTCTTTTGTTTTAAAAATTTTATCCAGCTACTTTTTATATTTACCCATTTGAAATTAAACTAGTTAATTTCAAATCACAATTTTTAATATAAATAATTGAATATAGACTTATTTATCATTAGTTTTTCTTTTAAAAGCAATAAGTATAATTTCATAATATTTTTCATTTTCAAACAAGCATGTTGAATAATAAAGCATCTTCTAGTATTATATATTTGTAGAATAAAACTAAATTGGTAAAACTAGGAAGATTTGGTTTTATAGAGTTATAGGAACTAGTACTAAAAAATTTTATAAGTTTTGTTATTTTGTTACTAAAATACAATTTTTGATTTTACTAAATTTTTTAGGGGGATGAATAATATGTTTATTGGAGAAATAGACAAATGTACACATATATTAACTGCTTATATAAGTAGTTCATACGATTATTGTAATTTTTTAGATACACAATTAGATGATTTTATATCAGAATATGGAGAAACTGTAGTTGAAACATGCTTACATCAAGTTTTATTATTAGTGAGTCGATATAATTAAAATTAAGTTTTTCCTAGGAAAGCCTTTTTGGATTTACCTACCTTAATAAATATATAATTTTTTTGTACTTTATAAGTAACTATAACTTCTGCTAAAGTAAAGATGTATTGGGAGTACATCTTTACTTTAGCATTAAAACAGTTAAAAGCATACATATAAAAATAAATCATCCAATACAAATTATACATTCCTTATACCTAACTTAATGTATGAGCATTTTTCTATACATATATTCTGTAATCTCATCAAATATAGCCTAAATTTTTACTATTTTGTACATTCTCTATAAATCATACAAATAACATCTATAAAATCCCCCTAGTATGTTTAAACCACCTATAAAATAACACCAATATTTAGAATATTCAATATCAACTGCATAACTGGTCAATAAAAATGTATAACTAGACAAAATTCTTATCTTTTCTTTATGTTTATTTATATTTTTATTTATTATTTTTATGAATTAGTTTATTTAAAGTTCATTTAATACAAGTTCTCTTAATGTCAATAATTTACTAATTTTCATGTTATCTACACGATTGTAGATTTGTGTATAACTAAGTTCTATATTAAGAGTACTCTCCCAAACGTTAGTACTTTACTTAAAAGTAAGTACTTGTTCAAACATAAAATAGAACATATACTTATATAAACAAATATATAAGGAGATGATTTTTATGAAAAAATGTAAAATAGAAGTTATAAAAACTACATTCCATCAAGATTTAGCAGATAAATATGGATGTGAAGGTATTGGAAAATGCCCTATGCATAAAGTAGGAGAAGTATTTTTTGGAGATTTTGCTAAACCTGAGAAATTATGCGATGAAGCATGGAAGGCAATGTATCAGTATGTATTTGCTTTATCTCATGGTAGTGAATTGTTTTACTATGGAGATTGGATAGATAAAGAAGGAATTGCTATATGTTCTTGCAATGATGGTATTCGTCCTGTTATTTTTAAAATTGAGAGAACAGATGAAGAATCTAAAATGTAGTATAAAATACACTTATACTAATAATTGATTCTATTATCTAGTCAAATTTATATACCTTCATGTTTCTAAAGTATAAATCTAATTTCAGAATTTAATTTCTTTCAAAAACTAATTTGCATCTACAAGATTACTTTTTTTAATTAGTTATAAATAGGTAAAACTTACTAAATAAGAATAGCTTTATCTATTTATACTTATATCTAACTTTATACAATCTAAGAAAATAGTTACAGTATATGCCCTCTTACATATTGATTCATTTCCCACTATTTTTATTATTACTCCTATAACATTCTATATCTATAAAATAAAAAGCATCTCCTTTATAATTTTCAAAAACTACATTGAGATACTTTTTATAATTTAAATCTATATATTTAATTTAAGAAATAATATATCACTATTCTAACATTATTATAATTCTTCGTATAAATCAGTACTTAAATATTTTAGACCACTATCATTAAGAGTCAAGACTATACTTTTCCCTTTTTCTGTACTTTGTAATAACTTAATTGCTGCGCATACATTTGCACCAGAAGAAAAACCTGCAAAGACACCCTCTAATTTAGCTAATTTTCTTGCTACATCAGTTGCTTCATCATCTGTTACTTGAATGTATCCATCAATAAGTTTTTTGTCTACTAGTGGCAAATCCATAGAGTAGCCTCCACCTTGTATTTTATGCCCTTGGTCAGTTATTTCTTTACCTGAATAAATTGCTGCTGTTGCAGGTTCAACCACATAGCATTTAATAGAAGGATTATGTTTTTTAAGTGTTTTTGAACAACCAGCAAAAGTACTACCACTTCCAAGAAAATCTACAAACACATCAATATTTCCATCTAATTGCTCCCACATTTCTTCTGCTGTATAACATTCATGTGCGTGGTTACAAGCTTCTAGATTGAATTGGTCTGCTCTAAATGCATTTCTTTCTTTTGCTATTTTTTGAGCCTCGACTTCTACAAGTGCTAAATCTTCACCCGATACTTGTCCATGAACTGAATTTGGCATTTGGTCTACAAGAACTACTTCTGCTCCTAAAGCTTTCATCATTCTTGCTCTTTCCATAGAATTTCCTTTTGACATACATGCAATAAATTTATAACCTTTACATGCACAAGCTATTGCTAATCCTGTTCCTGTATTGCCACTTGTTAATTCCACAACTGCTTGACCTGGAACTAATAACCCTGCATTTTCTGCTTCTGTAATCATTTGTAATGCTACACGATCCTTTTTACTGAATCCTGGATTTAAATATTCCATCTTTGCATAGATATTACCTTCAACTCCAAATTCCTTTGCTATTTTAGATAAACATAACATATGAGTATTGCCTATAGCTTCTGTAACATTATTAAGTACATGCATTACAATTCCCCCTTAATCTCTCAACTAACATCCATTGAAAAACAGTCCTTTATGCATTATAATTTATATTACGGATGTACAGTATACTTAACGTTCATTATATTATACCTTTGTAAATTATAAATAACGTTAAATAAATTATACATTCGTAAATTATATTTGTCAATAATTTACATTTTAAGGAGTTAATATGAGTATTAATACTATTATTGCTAAAAATTTAAATAGATTACGTAATGAACGTAACCTAAGTCTAGGTCAACTTGCAGAATTATCTGGTGTAAGTAAGGTCATGTTATCACAAATTGAAAAAGGCGACTCTAATCCAACAGTAAATACAATTTGGAAAATTGCAAGTGGATTAAATGTTCCATATACTGCGATACTTGATCAACCTCAAAACGAAACTTTTATTGTGTCAAAAGCTGATATAGATGTACAAGTTTCAGAAAATGAAGATTATCGTCTTTATTGTTATTATCCTAATACACCAACTAGAAACTTTGAGTTATTTCAAATGGAATTAGAAGAGGGGCATAGTTATACATCTGTTGGTCATTCTGAAAAATCACAAGAATACATTATGATTCTAGAAGGACAATTAAAATTAGAAGCAAATGATTGCGTTTATCAACTTAAAGAGAATGACTCTATTTGTTTTTCAGCTGAATCAGTACATACATACCATAATCAAGGGGAAAAAACATTAAAAACAGTAATAATAAATTACTATCCAGTTTAAAAATATTGTTTAAAAATAGAATAATTATTTCTTATACAAAAATATAAATTCTTTAAACTAAGATTTATATCAGGCTATCAACATAAAACTGTCGATAGCCTTTTTAAATTGATTATGATATAATGCAAACAACATTTAGTCGTATAATGTAAATGATATTATAATATAAAACACAGGAGGGATTTTAATGCTCATAACTCATATATATTTTAACGGAAATTGTAAAGAGGCGATAGAGCTATATAAGAATGCACTATATGCTGATGTTAAAACGCTCATTGAGGATTCCAATTCAAGTCTTGTCGTTCATGCAGAACTAACAATTCATGATGGATTGCTCATACTAAATGATTTTGGTAATAGTGATGGAGTTTCAAAGTCTGGAGGATATCAGTTATGTCTCCAGTTTGATAATGAAGATGAGTTAAAAAGAGCTTATTCAAATATGGAGTTTGAAAGTATTACAATTAACCCAATACAATCCACAGATTACAGTCCATGCACTATAAGATTTGAAGATAGATTTGGTATAAGGTGGGCATTTTGGGTATAGCTGATTGTATATTAGTAAGTAACCCTATTGTAAATTTAGCTTGTTAATACCAATCTTTGAAGTCTTAAAAAAACTTATGGTAAAGTCGAGATAGCTTCTTAAATTTTATCAAACCAAGAAGCTATTAGTCAACAATCTGAGATAAATCCTTTAAACTAGGATTTATGTTTCTATCTTTAGCTTTACAAATTTATTATATATCTTTACACTTTTATTAATTATGTTATAATAACCTTATATGAAAGTTTTATATTTTTGACAAATGGAGTATGAATTACTCCTTTTTTCTTTTATGTTACTATGATGAACATCTAGTTAACATTAATAGGTTATCATGTAAGATAAATACAAACTGTCTCTTATATGTACATTTTTCATTGTTGTAATAATGATTTCATGTATATATTTCTCACAATTGGAGTGCTTTTGCACTCTTTTTTAATATCTTCTATTATTACTTACTAAATATTTCATTACCCTTTTTACATATAAAAAAGATTATTCATATCTATAAATTTATTCAATTTTCAAACATATCTGTTGAATAATATCTAGTTGTATTATATTGTTTTAATTGTAGAATAAAACTAAATTGGCAAAACCAAAGGAATTTAGTGTCATAAATATATATTAAATAAGACTTATAAAACGAATTATAAGTTATATCAAGCAGTCATCAAAAATATATACTCTTTTGGTTTTGTGAAAGTTTTTATGTGGGTAATAATATGTATATTTAAAAATAAATTGTATGGATATACACATATATTGATTGTTTATACTGATAGTTCATATGATTATTATAATTTTATAGATACATAGTTATATAGATTTTCTTTTCTAGAGCATCTTTTTAAGTTTCATCTACTTTATAAATATATGGGGTGATATAAATGTGTTTTAAGACTTATATACTTAAAAGAGTAGTAAATAACAAGCAACTAAAAATAACTCGAAGTTTTGACTTAGATAATCTCATTTGTACTGTAACAGAAATATTAGAAGAAAATAAGATTGATTTAATAATTACAGATAAAAAAACAAGGTTGTTTGGAGAAATGAAAAAATCACCCTTTTAAGATGTTTGAAGTGTTTAAGGACACAAATATCAAAATGAATTATTTTTATTATATTTTATTTTGTAGAATAAATTTCGTTCGTATTATTACAACATATACTATAATTTTTTTAACTAATAAAAAATTATTTTTGAAGTAGAATATATTAAAAAGGTGATAGAAATTATCTATCACCTTTTTGTCTAATATTTAAATTTAATTTATATACTACTAAAATAAATCTAAATGCAATTTAAGAAATTAAATAGTTGAATAGTATATTAAAGCATACTGGTAAAGACAAAAATATAAAAT
The DNA here is from genome assembly GCF_045900275.1 of Clostridioides sp. GD02367. Lineage (NCBI taxonomy): Bacteria > Bacillati > Bacillota > Clostridia > Peptostreptococcales > Peptostreptococcaceae > Clostridioides > Clostridioides sp. GD02367. The sequence goes on from NZ_JBJODK010000014.1 coordinate 59,104, forward strand.
TCTTTATAGTCATAAGTTTTATCTCATCATTTTTATTTTCTTCATTAAAGTAATTATCTTGATAAAATGTGGCTCTATTTTGATAACCTGTTTTTAATACCCCATTTTGAATTAATAGAAGTATAAAAAATATTGCTAATAAAATAAAGTTGTAATTTTTTTCTTTTAATATAAAATTAATCGTAATAACTATAAAACTATATAAAACATATAAAAAAATTTTCATAAAAAGCACCTAAATTCCATATTTATATTTTATGTTAAACCAAATCTAGTTCCTATAAAAACATCTACATAATCAGTCCAAGTGGCACTTGATACACTTCTCTTTACTGTTAAATGAGCCTGTGCATTTACTCCACCTACTCCACTAGCATCATAGTAGTTATTTCTTCCTGATATTTGTTAAGTATAGCTCTAGTTACTATTACAGTTGCGTCAAATATTTCTAAATCTTTATTTTCAACTATTTTTACAACATCTAATATCGTATCTTCTTCTGTTGATATTAAGTTTTTGATATCTTTACTGTTTAACATTACTTTACTCTTAGGGTCTTCATTTCTAGATCTAATGTTGTGATTTGCTAAATCTATTATCCTTTGAGAAATTTTTTCAGGGGGTCTTCATCAACAAAAGTAAATGGTACACATACTTGAAAAATCATTAACACTGATATTACAAATGGTACAAGTTTTTTAATTTCATAAGAACACCTCCTTGTTTATATAAATTATAATATAAATATTCAGAATTTTAAATCTTTTTTCTAGAATAGTTATATTTTTTGATATTTAATATATTATCATTAAATTTTATTACATATATTTGTAATATTTTAGATACTCTTTGTACTTATGTTACTGATATACTTTGATTAAGAAAAATAAACCTTACATGAGTTGGTGATTATTTATGAAAAATATTTTAAAGACTTCTTTTCCCACTATGTTAGGTTTTTGTATTGTAGCCTTCTTATGAATTTATTTTTGCAAAAGAAATAAGCTTTAATAAAATTAAACCATTTATGTTTTTATTTGTGGGGGTGCTTATAGGTACTCTAATTCACATAATATTTTATTATTTAAATAAAAATAGATAAAGCTAAATGATTTTTTTAAAATTTTCACCTTAATAAATTATATTTTAAAGGAGGTCTTTTCTATGAAACTTTGTAATACCTATCTTATACTTATTGGAATAGGAATTATAATATTAACTACAATAATATCTTTAATTAAACCTAAAACTAGTTTTTGCAGTGAAAAATATTTTAATAAATTAGAATCAATGTATGGAAATATATATAGAAAAAGAATTGTTAAACTAGAAGTACTTTCTCGCTATGTAATGGGTCTTGAATATATAGTAATAGGTTTATTCACAAGAAAATTAGATATTACAATAATAGCAATGATATTAATAGCTATTATAACAACTCGGCTTGGCCTACCCATTTTCAAGCATTGCAACTATTTCAATTGGATTTTTAACTCACTATATCTGCAATAAGAAGCATCATATAAGTTAAGTAAGAGTGTCTTGAATGAGACTTCTCTTATCTTCTCCCCTTATTTTTTAATGTCAAATTCACCTAAATTCACTATATCAACAGTTTCAAATCTTTTTTCTTTTTTAATAGATAAAGAATCTTGTGGATTAACTGGAAAATGGAAATCTATTTTTTCTTTTCCATTTTTTAGGTGTATGTCTATTCCCAAATTATCACTTACTTTTATTTTTTGTATAAAAAAATACCTACCTTTTGAGTAAGTACTTACTATATTCACCTCCCTTATCAATGTTGGGAGGATAATTTTTTGATACATGAACTCCACTCTATAAATTGTAGATTCCATCTTCTTGCTAAAAATATTATAACATATGTATTTACATGTTTTTCCTATATATTGTTTTTTATAATATTATTACATCCTTTTAATTTGAAAAACACCTACTATTTAAGTAAGTGTTTTTAGTATTTTTAATTTTAAATCCACATAGTTAATATAAAACAATCGAAGATACAGCTCCAAAAGCTGTTTGAAAAATATTTACATACCACATAGTTAATATAAAACTCTATGATATAGAAGATTTTAAGAATTGCGTAGCTCTATTTACATACCACATAGTTAATATAAAACAAAAGGATTAGATGAACAGTCAATAAGTATGATACGATTTACATACCACATAGTTAATATAAAACTCTTTTATCTAAGTTTACAACTAAAGTATTTTTAGCATTTACATACCACATAGTTAATATAAAACTGTTAGCCATGGAGCTATCAACACCCGAATACTTTAATTTACATACCACATAGTTAATATAAAACGTAGAGTATTTAAGGCTTGTACCAGTCCAACGTTGCAATTTACATACCACATAGTTAATATAAAACGATGGTTTTTAGTATGGGGTGCTTACCCGCTTAATGAATTTACATACCACATAGTTAATATAAAACCATCGCTCCTGTATTCATTAATATATCTATTATTTCATTTACATACCACATAGTTAATATAAAACCTTGTTTCTGTATCTAAAGTCCAAATTTTTATATCTATTTACATACCACATAGTTAATATAAAACAATAAGAGGATAATTCATTAAATTAAACTCAAATTTATTTACATACCACATAGTTAATATAAAACCATGCAGCAGCTGCAAGAAATATAGCATTTAATTTGAATTTACATACCACATAGTTAATATAAAACCCCAAAATAAACTTAGCATTTCTAATACTTACATATATACAACTCTCTTAAATTTGCAGTGCGCGGATAGTCGTGCAATTGATAACACTTATCATACACTCTCAATGCCTTATGTTTCAACTGTTAAACTATACTTAAATAGAAAAATCGCACGCTGCAAAACTCTTATATTTTTATTATATCATAAATAGATTATTTTTGAATATTTGTACCAATTTATAATTTAATAAAAATAAACATTTTTTTAATAAACTCTGAAAATTTTTTTCACTTGTTATAAAATATAATTAAGTAATTAATTCAAACTAACTCAAAGGATGGTGCTCTTATGGATACTAAGTCAGCCTTCATAAGAAAAAAATTAAAAACAGAAGAGATATAATAAAAAATCAAAATCAAAGAGAACATTATCAGCACTTGATGAATTAATAAGTTTATTAAAAGAAGAAAAACTAAAACAAAACAAATTAAAATTACAAGGAGTATTAAAAAATGAATTAGACCTAATATGTCTAAACTCTAAACTCAAACCTTAGACTCAAGCAAAATTTTGTATGCCTTTCAAAATATTATTAAAAAATAATAATCTTCGAGATATTAAATATACATGAATTAAAACATACAAATGCACACTTAATTCTTCTAGCTGGAACCAACATAAAAATAATTTCTGAAAGATTAGGACATACAGATATAAAAATGACTATGAATAGATATTCTCACATTTTATATGAAATGGATAAAGAAGCATATGAGAATATAAGTAATATTCTCTTTAAACAAGGTTCAGTTTTATGTCAGTTAGCATTATATTTTTATTAAATATCAGCTAAATGTCAGTTGAATGTCAGTAGCATGTATCTTAGAAGATAATAGCAAACAACTGTATTTAACTACTATTTAATATTATATAATAGAATTTATATCTTAGATTTGATATAATACATATGGTAAAATTTTAATTTATAAAACCAAAACATGACCTACATATATTAAAATTAACAAATTTAAAACTAAGGAGACTTATATGTTAAAAGCAATAAAAGGAAATATAATTTTCACAAAAACTTCAGATGCTTTCACAGTATTTGAAAATAGTTACATAATACTAGATAAAGGTAAAGTAAAAGGAATCTTTAAAGAAATACCTAAAGAATATAAAAACACAGAAATAATAGATTACACTGACAAACTTATAATACCTGGCATGAATGACCTTCACTGTCATGCATCTCAATTTAAAAATCTAGGAATGGCTATGGATAAAGAACTTCTACCATGGCTTGAAACTTATACATTTCCAGAAGAATCAAATTATGCAGATATAGAATATGCAACAAAAATGTATAGAAAATTTGTGAAAGAGGTTTGGAAATTTGGAACTACAAGAATAACTGTATTTGCTACAGTACATAAAGAAGCGTCTATGAAACTTATGGATATATTCAAAGAGGTTGGACTTGGAGCATACGTTGGTAAAGTAAATATGAATATGAATTGCCCTGACACTTTACTAGAAAATACTCATGATTCTATTACTGACACAGAAGAAATTATAAACAAATACAATGATACAGATTCTATTGTAAAACCAATAATAACCCCTAGATTTATACCAAGCTGTACAAGTGAACTTTTAAAAGGTTTGGGTGATTTATGTTTAAAGTATAATATTCCTATGCAATCACACTTATCTGAAAATCATGATGAAATCGAATGGGTTAAAAGTTTAGAACCTGAATCTAAATTTTATGGAGATGCTTATAATAGATATAATTTATTTGGTCAGACTCCTACACTAATGGCTCACTGTATTCATTGTTCTCAGGAAGAAATAGATTTAATGAGAGAAAATAATGTTATGGCAGTTCACTGCCCAGCTTCTAACTTTAATGTTGGTAGTGGAGCTATGCCTATTAGAAAATTAATTGATAATAATATTAAATTAGCTCTTGGTTCAGATATAAGTGGTGGGCATACTTTGTCAATATTTAAAGCCATAGTATCTGCAATACAATTATCTAAATTATATTGGGTAAATTCTGGTAAGAAGTGTAATTTCTTATCTTTATCTGAAGCTTTTTATATTGCAACAAAAAGTGGAGGAAGTTTCTTTGGAAAAGTTGGTAGTTTTGAAGAAGATTATGATTTTGATGCATTAATTATTGATGATTCAGATTTGAATCATGCCAATTATTCTATACTTGAAAGACTTGAAAGGTTTATCTATGTTGGTGATGATAGAAATATCATTCATAGATATGTATGTGGAAAATTAATTGAAGAGCCTAGTATAGAATTATAATAAAAATTTTAATTATATAAAATTTGTCCATATAATCCGTTTCATTTATATGACTACAATTAATAAAAGAGTGTATTTTAAAACTCAAAACTATAGGTTAAAATACACTCTTTTTAGCTTATTTATAGTATTAGTGAATGTAACATATTTTTACTAATACTATTTTCCTTAATATAATCCCCTCTTAGCATTAAGATTATCTACATGTATCCAGATATTAAACAGAACACCTATAGTTTTATAAAATTAATAACTCATTTTGATAGGTAACCTTAAGCTCTACTTTTACTTTTGTTGTACGCTTTACATACACTAAATCTTAAGATTACCCATCCTATCTGCAACTTTATTTTCATAAATAATACTAATAGTATTAAAATAAGTAGTATTGGTTTTATAAGAATATCAAAATTATTAAATTGAAATAATCTATTGTAAAAAATAAAACTTATTACAATTATAACTGTAGCTGTTAGAAGATACACAACCTCTATTGAATAGTCTGTTCATTTCATATCTTATTATTTTCAAATTATTCAAGATTTAATTACTCTCTTGTAAGATTATAAGCTTTCAAAAAGTCCTAATATTATATATTATTTTTCTTTATTTTTTATTTATATTAAAATTTTTAATAAATACTAAATTTTATTTGTAAATATCTAGTAATTTTTGTGTTATTTTTATATAATATATATGTATAAATAATTTTGGAGGTTTTATCTAATGAGTGAATTTAAAAATGTTACTGCAGTAAAAAAGGCAAACGTTTATTTTGATGGTAAAGTAAGTAGTAGAGTAATAATATTTCCTAATGGAGAAAGAAAAACTTTAGGATTAATGTTACCTGGAGAATATACTTTTTCTACTAGAGAAGAAGAAATAATGGAAATGCTTGCTGGAAGTATGGATGTAAAATTACCTGGAAGTAATGAGTTTATAACTTATAAAGAAGGGCAGAAGTTTAATGTTCCTAGTGATTCAAGTTTCGATTTAAAAGTTAATGAAGTTGTTGACTACTGTTGCTCATATATAGCTGATTAATAAACATACATATTCTTACATAAAATAAAACACATCTAAAAAGAGCAGTTCAATTAAAAACTGCTCTTTTTTATATATTCTTAAATTTAATTTAAATCTGGAACTATTGTATCTAATATCTCATCTAATACGAATAGCATTACTTTTATCATAATTGGCATTAATACTGCTAATGTTATAGTTATAAGAATTAAGTCTTTACTCAATGCTACAAATGAGAATAATCCACCTAAAAACAAAATTCCAATAACAAATGCAATAGTCATACTTACAATTAAAAATAGTCTTTCTTTATTAAATGGTAAACATTGTTGTCTTAATATTAAAAGACCACATACACCAGTTAATATCGCACACATTGTAGAAAATACGCTTGAACTATAACCTAAGTATTCAACTATGTTGTACACAATAATTACATTTACTGTTACACACAATGCTCCTGGTAAGGCATTTTTTAATATATTGAGTAAAAAATTTCCTGAAATTCTACTTTTATTTGCTTCAAGAGCTAAGAAGAATGATGGTATCCCCACTGTCACAGCTCCAATTAGTGATAATTGTATAGGCACAAATGGATACTGTCTACTAAAGAAGAATAATGTTAATATAGACAAGAAGAATGAAAAAATTGTCTTTACTAAAAATAAAGAAGATGCTCTTTGAATATTATTAATTATCTTTCTTCCTTCCATAACAACTTTTGGCATTGATGCAAAATTTGAGTCCAGTAATACTAAATTAGAAACATTTTTAGTAATATCACTTCCAGAAGCCATTGCTATACTACAATCAGCTTCTTTAAGTGCCAACACGTCATTTACACCATCTCCAGTCATAGCCACTGTATGATTTTGTTTTTTTAGCGCTAAAATCATTTGTTTTTTCTGTTGTGGACTTACCCTTCCAAAAACACTATATTTATCAACAGCTTCATATATATCTTCATCATTTTTAAGTGTTGTAGCATCAATAAAATTACTAGCCGTTTTAAGACCTGCTTTTCTAGCCACTTCACTTACTGTTATTGGATTGTCTCCAGATATAATTTTTATATCTACACCCTCATTATAAAAAAATTCTAATGTCTCTTTAGCTTCATCTCTAATTTTGTCCAGTATCAATATAAAAGCTAGTGGTTTTATATCTTTAGGTATATTGTTTCCTTCCATACAAGAATTACTATGAGCTAAAACTATTACTCTATTACCTTTTTTAGAATATCTTTCAACCTCTGCTTTAAACTCTTTATATTTCTCCTTAAAAATAAACTCAAATGCTCCTAATAAATATGTCCCTTTATTTTCAAAGGATACTCCACTGTATTTTCTTTCTGATGAAAATGGAATTAAATTTTTAACTTTATATGTATCTAAAATATTGTATTTATCTCTTATTGCATTTAATGTTGCATTATCATCTTTAAGGGCATTACATATATTGCCCATTATATCATCAATATCTACTTTCTCTAGCATTACTACATCATCAACTTGCATTTTACCCTCTGTAATTGTACCTGTTTTATCAAGGCATAATGTATCGACTCTGGCAAGAGTTTCTACACAGTATAACTCCTGCACTAAAGTTTTATGACTTGCAAGCTTTATAGTTCCTACAGCTAATGCAATACTTGTAAGTAGTGTCAATCCCTCTGGTATCATTCCATTTACAGCTGCCACAGTTCCTACTACAGATGTTGTTATAGAATCTCCATTTCCAAAATGTTGCTTTGCAAATAATATAATTCCTAGAGGAATAATTATTATACCTACAACTTTTAATATTGTATTTAATGAATTTCTAAGTTGAGAGTTATGTTTTCTAGAAACCTTAGCATCATTAGCTATCTTATTTGCATAGTTGTCTTTACCTATATTTTCAACTCTCACAAAAGCTTCTCCAGAAACTATAAAACTACCAGAATATAAGAAATCACCTTTGTTTTTTACAATAATATCAGATTCTCCTGTAATTAAAGACTCATTTACCTCTAATTTTCCATCTAAAACTTTTGAATCTGCACAAATTTGATTACCTGTTTTTAAAATCATAATATCATCTAGTACCAATTCTTGTACATCAATTTCTTTTTTCTCTCTTTCTCTTATAACGGATACCTTATTTGAGACTATGACAGATAGATTGTCCAGCAACCTTTTAGCTCTTATTTCTTGAATTACCCCTATAATAGTATTAATTACAGCAATAAATATAAATAGAGTATTCTTAAAAGAACCAACTGATACTAATAGACATACTAAAACAATATTTATCAAGTTAAAAAGTGTAAACACATTATCTTTAAGAATTTGTTTATATGTTTTAGTTTTTCCATTATCAAATACATTAATTAAATTATCATCTATTCTACTTTGAAGTTGTCTACTGCTTAACCCCATATTTATATCACAATTATACCTTTTTAAATTAATATTATCCATATTCTACTCCTTTCAACTTAACGATTTTTTTATACTTAAAGCTACAAATATATTATAAAAGTATCAATTTTTTATTTTATTATTCTATAGTTTATATAATAAAATATAAATCTAAAGATTTAAATATTATAATTCTTAAGATTTCCTAAATTTTTATAAATTTCGATATATTTTAGTTAAGCTTCTCTTAAGCTAAAAAAGTAAATAAAATTTTACCAAAATAAATTTCTATAATTCCTATAAATATTGGTATTATAATCATTATCCTAACACTCTATATAGATGCTAATGTAATTTAAAACTTCTGTAGTAAATATCATATATATTAATACATAAAAAAGCTATCTAAACCAGATTAAGTTAGATAGCTTTTTCTTATAAATACAAATTTATTTATATTTACAATTTTTATTTTTAATTTTTTATCTTTGTGACCATGTAAGTATAGGTTTCTTTACCGCTCTTGCGTCATCCACTCTCTTAACTAAAGTATTATGTGGAGCAGTTTTCAATAGCTCTGGCTCTTCTTTTGCCTCTTTAGCAACATTTTTCATAGCTTCTATAAAACTATCTAATGTTTCAATGCTTTCACTTTCTGTAGGCTCTATCATAAGTGCTTCATTTATAATAAGAGGAAAATACATTGTTGGAGGATGGTATCCATAATCTAAAAGTCTCTTTGCTATATCGATAGTTTTTATATTTGCCTCTCCTCTTGGTAATCCACCTAATACAAACTCATGTTTACATAAAGTATCTATTGGTAAGATATAATTATCTTTTATACTCTCTTTGATATAATTAGCATTTAAAACTGCCATCTCACTTGCTTCTTTAAGGCCATCTCTTCCCATAGTTAATATATATGTGTAAGCTCTTACAAGCACTCCAAAATTACCATAGAAGTTTTTAATTTTTCCAATAGATTTTTCTCTATCATAATTTAATACAAACTTATCTTCTTGTTTCTCAATCACTGGTATTGGTAAAAAAGGTACCAATTCTTTTTTAACTCCAACAGGACCAGCTCCTGGCCCTCCTCCACCATGAGGAGTAGAAAAAGTCTTATGAAGATTAAGATGCACTACATCAAATCCCATATCTCCAGGTCTTGTTATTCCCATAATAGCATTCATATTTGCACCATCATAGTACAAAAGCCCTCCTGCTTCATGTACAAGGCTTGCTATTTCTTTTATATTTTTTTCAAACAATCCAAGAGTACTTGGGTTAGTAAGCATAAGAGCTGCTACTTCATCACTTAAGACTTCTTTTAATGCATCTATGTCTACAGCTCCATTTTTATCAGATGCTATCTGAATCACATCAAAGTTTGCCATAGCTGCACTTGCTGGATTTGTTCCATGTGCAGAATCAGGAATTATTACTTTAGTTCTCTTATGGTCTCCTCTGTTTTCATGGTATGCTTTTATAATCATTAACCCTGTAAATTCTCCATGTGAACCTGCTGAAGGTTGTAGTGTGACTTCATCCATACCTGTAATTTCTGCAAGTCTACTTGACAAGTCATACATTAAAGAAAGAGAACCTTGTGCTGTATCTGAAGATTGGTATGGATGCATTCCTGTAAAGTTTGGAAGTGCTGCCATATCTTCATTTATTTTAGGGTTATATTTCATAGTACAAGAACCTAAAGGATAAAAACCTGTATCAACTCCAAAATTTTTATTCGATAATAGGGTATAATGTCTAACTAATTCTAATTCACCAACTTCTGGCAAATTCAATTCACTTTGTCTAACCATACTTTGGTCAATCATATCTTCTACTTTTATATCATCTATATCTAACTTTGGAAGTGAATATGCTTTTCTACCTTTTTTAGATATATCTATCAACAAACTATTATATTCTTTCATTATAATCCCTCCATTATTCCAACTAACTTATCTATTTCTTCTTTGCTTCTTTTCTCAGTCACACAAAGTAAAGTTGAATTTTTTAATTCTGGATAATTGTGTTCTAAATTATAACCACCTAATATATTTTCTTCTAAAAGTTTATTATTTATAGTTTCTACATTAAGATTTCCTTGTACAGTAAATTCTTTGAAAAATTTACCTTTGAACATTGGCTTATATTTCCCAGTTTGTATAAGTTTATTATAAGCATAATGTGCTTTTTTCATAGATTGCATGCCAACTTCTTTAAAACCTTCTTTACCCATAGTAGCCATATATATTGAGGCTACAAGAGCATTTAAGGCTTGATTTGAACATATATTAGAAGTTGCTTTTTCTCTCCTTACATGTTGTTCTCTAGTTTGTAAAGTTAGTACATATGCAGTTTTACCTTCTGTATCTAAACTTTGCCCAACTATTCTTCCTGGCATTTTTCTTGTATACTTAGATTTGCTAGCCAAAAATCCTACATAAGGACCTCCAAAATTGATAGGATTTCCTAATGATTGAGCTTCTCCAACAACAATATCTGCTCCTATTTCACCTGGTGTCTTTAAAACACCTAATGATATTGGGTCAACACTCATAATTAACATAGCCTTATTTTCATGAGTTATTTTTTCTATTTCTTCCATTTCTTCAATAATTCCAAAGAAGTTAGGAGTCTGTATAAGAACACATGCTGTATCTTTATCTACTGAAGCTCTTAATTTTTCTATATCTGTAATTCCATATTCATTACAAAAATCAATTTCTACTATTTCACAATCTTTATATTGCAGATAAGTCTTTAGTACTGATAAAGTTTCAGGATGTGTAGTTTTTGATACTACTATTTTACTTTTTCTCGTCTGGTTCATAGCCATTATACATGCTTCTATTGCAGCAGTTGCCCCATCATACATTGATGCATTTGCAATTTCCATACCAGTAATTTCTGCAATCATAGATTGGAACTCAAACACTACTTGTAAAGTCCCTTGACTTATTTCAGCTTGATATGGAGTATATGCTGTATAAAACTCAGATCTTGAAGTTATATGTTTTATAATTGATGGTATATAATGGTCATATGCACCAGCTCCAAGAAAACAAGTTAAATCTTCTAAACTTAAATTTTCTTCTGACAATCTTTTTACTATTTTACTTACTTCTAATTCAGATTTCCCACTTTCTAAATTCAAATCTCTTTTTAACTTTATTTCATCTGGTATATCTGAAAATAATTCATCAACTGAATTTAATCCTACTACCTTTAGCATTTTTGATTTATCTTCACTTGTGGCAGGTATATATGAAAATTTATTCTCTTCATTTGATATAGTATTATCTTTTTTATATTGCTTTTTGTAAAAAGGTTTCTTAACTATCATCGCAGGAACAACTTTTTTTCTTATTGCTATTCCTATTTCATTTCCTAATTTTGCATATTCAGAATCTATAATTCCCATACCTAAAATTTTTCCTGTTGTTGGGGATGCACATCCTGTTGTTACAAAACCTACTGTTTTGTCGCCAATCTTTATATCGTATCCATTTCTAGGCATCCCTTTACCTTGCATCTCAAAGCCTATTAATTTTCTTTTAGCTCCACTTTCTTTTTCTTCTGATAAGATTGTTTTCCCAACAAAACCTTCCTTGTTTGTTTTTACAAAAATTGATAAGCCTCCTTCAATTGGAGATATATGTTCATTTATTTCATGGCCATACAGAGGTAGAGCTGCTTCAAATCTCAAAGTATCTCTACAGCCTAAACCAGCAGGACATATGTCTTCTCCTCCAGCCTTTAAAACTTCATTCCAAATTATTTCTGTATGTTCGCTTTTACAATATATCTCAAATCCATCTTCTCCAGTATATCCTGTTCTTGAAACTAAACAAGTTAAACCACATATTTTTGTTGATGGAATTGACTTATAAAATTTTATTGATTTTAAATCTATATCTATGATTTTTTGAAGAATTTCTTCTGCTTTAGGCCCTTGAACTGCTAGTTGACTAACTTCATTAGAAACATTTTTTATATCTACATGGTATCCTTCACTTTGTTTTATTATCCATGCTACATCTTTATCTATATTCCCTGCATTTATTACTAATAAATAATCTTCTTCACCAAATTTATATATTAATAAATCGTCAACTACTCCTCCATTTTCATAACACATAGGTGTATATATAATGTCATTTATCTTTAATGTGCTTATATCATTTGTAACTAAATTTTGTATAAATTTTTCTGAATCTGCACCTTTTATTTGTACCTCTCCCATATGAGATACATCAAATATACCTGCACTTTTTCTAACCATTTCATGCTCTTTATTTATTCCTTCATATTCTAAAGGCATTTCCCAGCCAGCAAATTCAACAAGTTTTGCTCCAAGCTCTTTGTGTATATTATACAAAGGTACTCTTTTCAATTCATTCATATATAACCCTCCCTATAAATTTAGACCCACTATATTTAAGTAATTTCGATATTATGTCCTGTACTTTTTCATAAAAAAAAGATATATCAGCATAGAAAATAATCCTAGCCTATATATCCCTGTTTGTATACCTGAAAGATTTAATAATTTAATATTATTTTGCTTCTTCGGTGACTTATAGTCTATTAACCTAAGTCTCTCCAGAGTCCCATCAATTAGCGATATATTTGCCTGAAAGTTTCTCTAAGAATTGGCATTTCTTAAATTGCTTCTTCGGCGCCTTTTTATATAAAGATCTCTCTCGCTAATCTCATTTGGAAATATTTATTTTCATTTTTATTGTATGAATATTTCAATTAAATGTCAACACATTATATTTATTTTTTTTTATGTATTAATTTTTTTGTTAAGTTTTTATTATCAATTATACTACTTTTATAATATTAACTTTTATACATATATGTTATATATTAATGTAAAATAATATATTTATTTAATTTATTACTAGCATGTCATATAAAACACTAAAAGTAAAGTTATATTGTAATTTACTATATTATGTTAAAGATATATTTATACATGCAATAGAATCGTTTGCAAATTTATCTTTGTGAAAAATAAGATTTTATCTTATTGACAAATATCTAAGAATTTATATGTAATTGTAATTTTAAACAACAAAAAAAGCACTCAATGTGCTTTTATATTTATTAATAAAATATCCTTAGAAATATATTCATATTATATTTGATTTATCAAAAAATAAAAACGGGATAGCCCACTCCGAAAGCCAGCAATCCCAGTTTTTTTCAGCACAACTAAGTACTGTAGAGTGCGGATGAAGGGAGTCGAACCCCCACGCCAATGGCGCTAGATCCTAAGTCTAGTGCGTCTGCCAATTCCGCCACATCCGCTTATCACTCTTTTATTTTACTATATTTCGCTATTATTTTCAATAACTTTTTAAAATTATCTAAAAACTAACAAAAGAATGATAATAAAAGGTTAAATTTATTTATATCTTTATTCTGCAAGTTCTATCTCTGCTTCATCAACTCTCTTACCAATTATTTGAATACCAACAAATACAGCAGCTATAGCTACTGGTAATACTATATATATTGGCAATCCTAATCCAGCTGGTATATATCCAAATACAATAGTGATTACTGCTGTAAATATAGCATATGGCATTTGAGTATTAACATGGTCTATATGATTACAACCAGCTCCCATCGAAGAAAGTATTGTTGTATCTGAAATCGGAGAACAGTGGTCTCCAAATATTGCACCTGTTAAGACTGCACTTGTACTCACTATTACATAAGACATATCAGGATTTAATGAGTAAGCTAGTGGTATTGCTAGTGGCATAAGTATACCCATTGTTCCATAAGCTGTTCCAGTAGCAAAAGATATTATTGCTCCTAAACCAAATATTAAACTTGGCAATAAGAATGGAGGTAGTGAACCTGATAATAAGTGTATCAAAAATTTAGCTGTACCTAATTCTTTTATTACTGAACTTAATGACCATGCAAGTATTAATATTACACCAGTTATTACTAAACTTTTCATCCCATCTATCCAAACATCAATTGCTTCTGACACTGTAAAAATCTTCTTAACTACAGCCATTATAATAGCAACTAAACTTGCAACAAGTGCAGATTGGAATAATGCTCTAGATGCATCAGATGCACTAAATGCTTCTTTTATTGCTCCAAAAGAATATGGTGAATTTGTAAATAGTTGTATTAGAGCTTTATCTTCACCACCCATTATAGACGTATATCCACTATAATAGAATGATGCCAAAGCAACTATTATTAATGTTCCTATTGGGATTATAGCATTCCACACACTCAATTTTACTCCATTTTTTGGTGCTAAATCATCTAATTCTTCTACACCTTCATCAAGGTCTGTACCAACTTTTCTACTTCTAGATTTTATTTCTGCTTTTTTCATTGGCCCAAATTCTTTTAATAATAATGCTGATATTACAATAAATGCTAATATTAATATATTATAAAATCTAAATGGTATTGTATTTAAAAATATACCAAATGCATCAACATCTACACTTATACTTTCAAAAGCATCATGTATCAAACCAACTTCAAGACCTATCCATGTAGATATTATAGCTAATCCAGCAACTGGTGCTGCTGTAGCATCTATTATAAAGGCTAATTTTTCTCTTGATATTTTCATTTTATCTGCAACAGGTCTCATCATAGGACCTACTATTAATGAATTTGCATAATCATCAAAGAATACCAAAAGACCTAAAAACCATGTTATAATTTGTGTACCTTTCGCTGATTTCGCTCTTTTGGCAAGTGCCTCAGCTATAGCCTTAGCTCCTCCCATCTTTGCAACAAGATTTATAACCCCTCCAATTGCTAGAACTTGTAGTATTATCCCTGCATTCCACGGGTCTGATAACGATACCAAAGCTCTATCCACTAAGTCTAAAAATGCTTGTATGAATGTAGCAAACACATTTATACCACTAGCTTTAATTATAAAACTCCCAGAAAGAATCCCTATAAGTAAAGAAATTATTACGTTTTTAGTTATAAATGCAAGTATTATAGCAACTAATGGTGGTATTAAAGTTAAGATTCCAAATTTTTCTGCATTAGCTAGTGCGATAGTGTCTATATCTTCCTCTGCAAAAACCATTACTGTTGACATTATAAACATAATTGTCGTCAGAAAAATAATATTAATTTTTTTGTTTCTCATATAAATCTCCCTCTCTTTTTTAGTTTTGTGAATTATACAGGGTATTTGATAAAACTAAAAAAGCCTTAAGTGCTAAACACTCAAGGCTTGAAAATTACAATACATCAACAGTATTAAAATAAATATAATATAATTCCTTAAATGATAGCTCACCACAAATAAACCTGTGACAGTTGTACATATTTTCTATGTACCCCCAGCAATATAATCTTAAAGCATCGATTATAAAACTTCGGCAATATCTCCTTTCCTAATAAATCTTTGTGCTTAACTCATTATTAGTACTGATAGATTATTGCGCCTCTACCCTTCTATTCACTTTTTTAAGTATATTTTGAGTATATATTATTTATTTAAACTTTGCAAGTTAGTTTTTAAAATTCCTTTTTATTTTTTACATAAAATCCCAAACTTTTCTAATTATGTTTAATATACACTTCTATTAATATAAGATTGTCTTCTTTTTTAAATCTTCTAATTTAAAGGACTTTTTACATTATTGTCGAATTATAAAATTAATTGTACTAAGAATAACAAAAAAATTTTATCAATTATATGGAGGAATTACTTTAATGTTACTAATTTACAATGAAAAGACAAACCCTTACTTCAATTTAGCGATGGAAGAATATCTTCTAAAAAATTTTGACGAAGACTTATTTATTTTATGGAGGAATGAACCTTCTATAATTGTTGGAAAAAATCAAAATACACTTTCAGAAATAAATTTAGAATATATAAAAGAAAATTCTATACCTGTTGTTAGGAGACAATCTGGTGGTGGAGCTGTATTTCATGATTTAGGAAATATAAATTTTACATTCATAGCCTGCAATAATAATAGCTTTAGTGATTTCAGAAGATTCACTCAACCAATAATAGACTTACTTAAAACATTAGATGTAAACGCTGAATTTTCTGGAAGAAATGACCTTCTTATAGATGGTAAGAAGTTTTCTGGAAATGCTCAATACAACTACAAAAATAAGGTGATGCATCATGGTACACTGTTATTTTCATCTGAGATAAATGACCTTTCAAAAGCTCTAAAGGTAAAACCTATAAAATTTGAAGGAAAGGGCATAAAGTCTGTAAAATCTCGTGTAACTAATATAAGTGAACATCTACAATCTAAAATGGATATACTAGAATTTAAGGACGCAATAATGAATTATCTCTCTAAAACTAACACTGATAATACTAATTATTATTTAAGTGATTATGACATAGAACAAATAGAAAAACTTACTAAGTCAAAATATGAAACTTGGGATTGGAACTTTGGTAATTCACCAAAATATACCCTTTCAAATGAGTTAAAATATTCTGGTGGAAACGTTGAGTTTAATCTAAATGTTGATAAGGGAATAATAACTACTATAAAATTTTTTGGAGACTTTTTTGGAAAACGTGATGTTTCATTTGTGGAAGATAAACTTGCTGGAACGAAACATGAAGAGAATGCTTTAAGGAATGTTTTAGATTCCATTGAAATAAATGATTATTTCTTAGGAGCTGACACTGATATTCTAATTTCTGGAATCTTAGGTGTTAAATAGAAATATTAAAAATTTTAAAATATTTATAAAATTATGTTTACATATGTAAAAAATCATGATAATATTTATAACATAATTAAAAATTGATACTTCTTATCCAGAGTGGTGAAGGGACTGGCCCTATGAAACCCAGCAACCAGTATATTTTTATATACATTGGTGCTAAATCCTGCAGTATTATACTGAAAGATGAGTCTAAATTAGCTTTTAAAGCCTGAGTTTAAACTCAGGCTTATTTTATTTTGCAGTGTGATAAAAGAGGGTATTTTATTTTTAACTAATCAATCATATTCAGGAGGGAATTTATATGAAATTCAAAAAATTATTAAGTTTATTATTATGTCTAGTTTTTACTTTATCTATAGTTGGATGTTCTAAAGGTAACGATGATAAAAAAATTGTTGTTGGCGCTACTTTAGTACCAGGTGGAGAATTATTAGAAGAATTAAAACCACTTATCGAAGAAAAAGGTTATACTTTGGAGGTTAAAAATTTTGATGACTACATACTTCCAAACGAAGCTTTAAATAACGGAGAAATTGATGCAAATCTATTCCAACATGAACCTTATCTAAAAGAAGCTGTTAAAGCTAAAGGATATAAAATAATGGCTGGAAAAAAACTATATGTATGCCCAGCAATCCTTTACTCTTACAAGATAAAATCTATTGATGAATTTAAAAAAGGAGATACAATCGCAATAAGTAACAACCCATCTTCTTGTTCTAAAGACCTTAGATACCTTGAAAGTATCGGACTTTTAACTTTACCTAAAGGTGATGGATTAGTTAGTCCTAAAGATATAATAGAAAATCCAAAAGGCATACAATTTAAAGAATTGGATATCGCTCAAATTCCATCTTCTCTTCCAGATGTAACTGCTGCATTTATAGATACTACATACGCAGTACCTGCTGGCCTTGATGCTAAGAAAAATGGACTTTATACAGCACCTATAAATGATGAGTATGCAAATCTTTTGGCATTTAGAACTGAAGATAAAGATAGTGAAAAAATTAAAGTTCTACAAGATGTTCTTACATCAGATAAAGCAAGAAGTATAATTGAAGAGAAATATAAAGGCATTGTAATTCCTGTTTTCTAGTATATTTAGTATAATTTTAATATTATTATTCTAATCTTGTTGAATATTGACTTGTTAAGTGCTACCATTTAAGTAAATCTATGTTTATGGAGGAAAATTACTATGGCTATAGAATTAAAAAAGGGGCAAAAAATAAACCTTACAAAAAAAGAAAATAGTGATTTAGGTGAAATCTTAGTTAATTTAAATTGGAATCAAAAAATACAAAAAAAAGGTTTTTTTGGCTCTCTAAAAAGCAGTAATATAGATTTAGATTTAGGTTGCTTGTTTGAAATGAAAAATGGTGTAAAAGGTGCTGTACAGGCATTAGGTAATTCTTTTGGTAGTTTAGGACATCCGCCTTTTGCTCAATTAGATGGAGATGACCGAACAGGTAGCAATACACAAGGAGAAAACATAAGAATAAATGGTAATAAAATAAAAGAAATAAAAAGAATACTTATTTATGCTTTTATCTATGAAGGTGTAGCTAATTGGTCTGAGGCTGATGGAATTGTAACAATTAAACAGAAACAGGATTCAGATTTAGTTGTTAAACTTGATGAACATAAAAATGGCTATAATATGTGTTCAATAGCCTTGATAGAAAATGTAAATGATGAGACATTCAGTGTTGAAAAAGTAATTAAATACTTTAAAGGTCATAGAGAAATGGACAATGAGTTCCATTGGGGCTTAAAATGGGTTGCAGGAAGAAAATAAGTGTATTTATAAGGGACTATAAGTAAGTTTACTTACAGTCCCTTTTTTCATTAAGTATTTACTTGATAACTATTATAAACACATTCTTTATCCAGTAGTTCCTCAAATTCTAACATGGGCATTGGTTTATAAAATACATATCCTTGAACTAAATCACATCCAATCTCCTTTAGAAACTCAACTTGCTCCTTATATTCAATACCTTCAGCAACAGTTGTAATATTCAATTCTTTTAGCATATGTATAATATTTTTTATTACTGTTCTTTCTTTTTCTTTGTCTAAACTAGCATTAAAAAACATAGAATCAAGCTTCAAAGCATCAAATGGTAAATCTTTTAAGACACCTAAAGATGAGTAACCTTTTCCAAAGTCATCTAGAGAACAAGTAAATCCATTTTCATGTAAATCATGTATAATTTCCAAAAAGTGTTCTTGATTCTCAAAAGCAACACTCTCAGTAAATTCAATTTCTATAGTATTTCGTGGTATATTATATTTCTTTTGTATATTTGAGTAAGTTTCCACAAATTTAGTATTATAGAACTGTATTCTAGAAACATTAACTGATATCTGAACAAATGGTTTATTTTCATCTAATCTCTTTCTAATCCATATACAGACTTCTTCAAAAACATACTTATCTACTAAACCAATAAAAAAATCCTTTTCTAATATTGGAATAAATACTGCAGGAGATATAATCCCTTTATCTGGAGTCATCCAACGTACTAAAGCTTCTGCACAATCTATTTTTTGATTATGTAAATTAACTTTAGGTTGAAAATAAACTATAAATTCTTTATTTTCAATAGCTTCATGTATTCTACTTTTGATTGTATTTTCTTCAATCATTTTTTTACGGATATTTTCATTATAAAAAGCATAATTAGTCCCTGGTTTATTTTTAACAGTTTTTTGTGCAAAGTTTGCCCGATTTATTAAATCATCTATGTTTAGTTTTTCAATCACATCTTCAATACAACAAATTCCACTGACAATAGTGATACTATATTTGTTTTTAATTTCATTTGTAATATTAATTAGTTTATCATCTACAACTCTTTGCCTTATTACTAAATCTGACTTATCTACATAACATCTTAAAGCAATAAATCTATCTGCAATTTCTCTTGCGAATATCTCATATTTTCCAATATCATTCATCATAAGATTAGCATATCTTTTCAGTATCATATCTCCATAATCATATCCAAATATATCATTAACGTATTTAAAATTTTCAAAATCAATATAGAATATAGCAAATTTCTTATCTTTATATTTGTGAATATTTTGATTTGCATCTATCTTAAACTTTTCTATAGTATTTGCTCCTGTTAGCTCATCTTTATATGCAATGTTTTTTAAATCTACATTTAGCTTTTCCAAACTAATTAATTTTCTATTATATTGTATAATCAATATAATCCATGCTAACATACCTATAGTAGATATAATGATTATTAAAGTCATTAGATAATCACTTTTTTCTTTAGAGAAATTTTCTATCTCAAACACAGTACTATTTGCAAGATTAAAAAATTCTTCACTTATATCTAATAAATGATTATTCTCTTCATTCATCCTTACTTTTTCTATTTCATTGTTTAAATCTTTCCACTTTTTTTCTAGTAAAAATAAGTACTCATTATATTTTTTGCAATCAGCATCTACCAAACCGTACTTTCCATCCCCTGTAATCAATTCATGTAAAATCCCATCAATATAATCTATCAACTCATCATTAGGTTTATTGTTCATTTCTAATTTGCTTAAACGCTGACTAGCTCCCCGAACAATGCCAACATAATTAATAAGTTTTCCATAGTCCCCAATATTATGAATCAATTTAATCGAAATGGAACTTATAGAAATTAATAAAATAAATAATACTAAGATAGTTACCTTCAAAACTCTCTTCATAAAATACCCCTATCCTCTATGTTGTTTTTCATGTGTATAATCATTTTTCAAATAAGATGCATGAAATTCCAATAAAAACTTATATGCAATTAAGATATAGAAATTTTTATTTTACATAGTTTATTTTTAGCATTATATCCATTTACAAAAACGTTTTTTATATAGAAATTCTTATTTTCAAATATAGTTATCTTACTTTTAGTTGTAAAACATAGCTTAAAACTATATAATTGCGACAACATACATCTATATAGTTCAATTATATTTAAAAATTATTCTTTTTGTCCAGTATAACTTTGTATTTTATTATATTTTGAATAGATTTATATTGTAATTAAGATTATTATTTAAATCATAAAAAATCAGCCACTTAAAGTGGCTGATTAAATAAGTAATAAATAAAACATGTTTATTGTAAATAATAGATTTACTTATTAACTGCTTGTGATGCATCATCTATCATTTTATTTAAAGAAGTTAGACCTCCATCATTCACATACCATGTTGGTGAATCCAGATAGATTATATTATCATTTTTATATGCATCCATAGATTTTATTATATCATTATTTAAAACAGACTTTGCTGTTGAACCCTCTTTTACATCACTACCTGTAGCTATTCCTCTATCTATAACAAACATAACTTCTGGATTTTGTTTAGCTATATACTCAAAAGTAATATTTTGACCATGACTTGATTCTTTTATATTTTTATCTTTATTTTCAAATCCAAAACTATTGTATAATATACTAAATCTTGATTCTTCACCAAATACACTTAAATTACCTTCATTTACCATTAGGGTTAAAGCATTTAAGTTTTTTTCTTTTACTTTTTTATTTAAAGTCTCTATCTTCTTTTCAATTTTACTAAATTCTTGATTAGCTTTTTCTTCCACTCCAAATATTTTTCCTATTTTATCTATATTATTTTTAACAGAATCCAAATACTTCTTATCATCTTTACTTGTACTTATTGTTGGTGCTATTTTCGATAATTGCTCATAAAAATCTTCTTGTCTTCCATTTATTATAATTAAATCTGGATTTGCTGATTTTATACCTTCTAAGTCTGGTTCTTTCAATCCTCCTAAATCTGCATATTTTTCATCTTTATATTTTTCTAAAGATGTTGGCAAACTTGATTTTGGAAGTCCTACTAAGCTCTCTCCTACTCCTAACGTATCCATTGTATCTAGAGCTGAATAATCAAATACTACTACCTTCTTAGGATTTAGCTTTACATCTGTTTCTCCCAAACTATGAGTTATCTTTACAGTATCATTTGAATTATCTGATGTCTTAGATTCATTTTTTTTGCCTCCACCTAATGCAAACACTGTCACCAATACTACTATTACCACTGTGGCTACTATTGCTACTTTTTTATTCATGCTGATATCTCCTTCTTTCTTATTGATGTCTATTTTAATTTAAATTTTTATAAAATTCGTTTGTTTTTATATAATACTTTGAATTTTATAGATGATTCATTAAAAATAAATACAAATTCGATTTCCATTTATATTTTTAATATTGAAGTTCATCTCATAAATATCTTCTAAAACTTTTTCATTGACTATCTCATCTGTACGACCTACCTTCTCAATTTTCCCATTTTTTAACGCAACTATATTATCTGAATAGCATGATGCGAAGTTTATATCATGCATTACTAACACTATAGTCTTATCTAGGTCATCACAAAGGTCTCTAAGCACTTTCATCATCTGAACTGAATGATTCATATCTAAATTATTAAGTGGTTCATCAAGCAATATATACTCTGTATCTTGGGCTATTACCATTGCTATATAGGCTCTTTGTCTCTGACCTCCGCTCAACTCATCTAGATATTTATGTTGTATATCAGTCAATTTCATATATTCTATCGCTTCATCAATATACTTCTCATCCTCTTTAGTTAGATTTCCTTCACTATACGGAAATCTTCCAAACCCAACCAATTCCCTTATTGTGAGCCTTAAAGTTATATTATTAGATTGTTTAAGAATAGCTATTTTTTTAGCTAATTCCTTGTTAGTGTAGCTAGCTAAGTTTTTTCCTTCTATTATTACTTCGCCACTATCACCACCTATAAGCCTTGTTACTATTGATAATACAGTACTTTTCCCAGCTCCATTTGGTCCTATAAAAGAAGTTATCTTTCCTTTCTCTATATTAAAAGAAACATCTTCTACAACATTTTTGTTCTTATATTTTTTAAATATATTTCTTATTTCTATCACTTATTTGCCCCCTTTAACAATAACTGAATAAAGTAAATTCCTCCTATGAAATTTATTACTACACTCAAAGTAGTATCAAATTTAAATACATGTTGTATAAAAAATTGACCAATTATTAATGTAATCATGCCTATTAGCATAGAACCAAAAATTAAATATGTATGCTTATACGTTTTAAAAACTTCTCTAGATATATTAGCAAGTAAAAGCCCTAAAAATGTCATTGGACCAATAAGTGCTGTTGATATTGAAACTAAAATCGCTATTACTATTATCATTTTTTTAACTACTTTATCAAAATCTACACCTAAATTAATTGATTGCTCTCTACCCAATGATAATACATCTAAATACTTTATTTCGTCATATATAAAAGGTATCATGGCAATAATTATTATAAATGCTATTAAAAGTACATTAGTATTTATATTATTTAAACTGGCCATTATACTAGTTTGTAAAGCTAGAAATTCATTTGGGTCTATCATTACTTGAATAAAGGTTGTTGCACTTTTAAATAATGTTCCAAATATCATACCTACTAGGACTAAAAAGAAAATATTATTTTTATTTTTTTCAAATAATGTCTTATATAATAACATTGATGCTCCAATCATAACAGCAACATTGACAATAAAATTATAATTTTCATTAATAATCAAACTGCTAGTTGAACCAAATATAAATACTATTATAGTTTGAATCATTACATATAATGAATCCAATCCTAATACGCTTGGTGTTAGTATTTGATTGTTTGTAATTGTTTGAAACACTACAGTAGTAAATGCTATACACCCTCCACCTAATATCATAGCAAGTATTTTTGGTATTCTTTGTGATAGTGCATAATCTATATTATTCATATCTATTCCATAAATTGTAAAAATCACTATTGATATTAATAGTAATATACTAATGAAATAAATTTTTTTATTAAGACTAAGCTTCATTTACATTCCTCCTTAGTATCAAATAAAGGAATAGTATACTTCCTATGACTCCAACTGTAAGTCCTATAGATATTTCATATGGATAAATAATTATCCTTCCAAAAATATCGCATATAAGCACAAATATAGCTCCAAATAAACCAGTATACCATATGTTTGCTCTTATATTATCACCCATATATAAGGACACAATGTTTGGAACTATTAGACCTATAAAAGGTATATTACCAGCTGTAACGACTACACATACTGTGACAAGGGCCACTATTACCAAACCTATATTAACAACCTTTTTGTAGCTCAACCCTAAGTTTGTTGCAAAATCTATGCCCATGCCAACAACAGTAAATTTATTTGCATAGATATATGCTAATATTATAAGAGGTATTGTAATGTATAATATCTCATAATTTCCTTT
This sequence comes from Clostridioides sp. GD02367, assembly GCF_045900275.1. Lineage (NCBI taxonomy): Bacteria > Bacillati > Bacillota > Clostridia > Peptostreptococcales > Peptostreptococcaceae > Clostridioides > Clostridioides sp. GD02367. The sequence continues at coordinate 83,653 of NZ_JBJODK010000014.1, forward strand.
AAGTATCATAGAAAAGTCACCTTGCATCCAAGAACTTACATTTTGACTCAAATCGTATTTATATGCAATAAAATCTGTCATAGAACCTATTATATTTCCAAACATTATACCTACTAATGGTACGAAAATTATATTTTTAAATTGTAATCTGCTTATTATTTTCATAAACATAAAAGTCCCTATAAGAGAAAATACAAATGCTATTATGGTCTTTGTAAGAATAGACGCAGTTGGTATTAAAAGCATACAAATTACTATACCAAATTGAGCTGCATCTATTGTAGCCCCTGTTGTGGGTGATACAAATTTATTTTTACTTATCTGTTGCATTATAAGACCTGCTATACTCATCCCTACACCTGCAATCAATATACTTATCAATCTTGGTATTCTACTTATAACAAATACCATAAGTTTATGTTGATTTTTTGCAAATAGATGCATTATATTTATATCTTCAGCTCCTATAAATAAAGAAAAATAAGACAAAATTATTATTCCTATGACTAAATACCTTTTTTTCATTCTCCCTCCTTAAAAACTTTTCTTTTTTTAAAATGATAATTATTATCATTTTTTACTTTTATAGTTTATCAATAATAATTATCATTGTCAATAGATATATATATTTTTTTGTTTTACATATAAAAAATGTTACTAGAATTGAAACTTCTAGTAACATTAAAATTCAATTTAATAAAATAAATTATAAATGCTAATTTAAATATGTATGTGTTACATTAAATATAATAAATATCTTATACGTTTAAGCTATTCATTATATTATTTTAATATATCTTTAAAGAGTCTATAAAAATTACCACTAGAAATTAAATCTATATCTCTTTTTTTATAACCTCTATTTTCAAGTTCTACTATTATATTATGTGCTGTATGTGTGCTTTCAAGACCATCTACACTTGGAATACTGGCATTTTCAGTAAAAGAACCTATAGTTTCTGTCCCCAAGTAGTCACTAAAGTCAAACCCAAAAGATACATGTTCTATACCTATAAGATTTACCATATAGTCTATATGGTCAACTAAGTGTATCAAATCTTGTTTTTTGGGATTACTATTAGTAAATCCTCTAAAACTATTTATTCCTACTAATCCACCTGTCTTTGAAATTTCTTTTAATTGAGCATCTGTAAGATTTCTTTTAGCATCACATAGATTTCTTGCGTTAGAATGAGAAGCTATTACTGGCTTACTTACAATAGACATCAAATCCCAAAATGACTTGTCATTCAAATGTGACACATCCACAATCATGCCCAATTCTTCCATCTTATTTACTGCTTTTTTCCCTATTTCAGTTAAACCTCTGTTCTTATCTCCTAAACATCCTGTAGCAAGTTCATTTTGCTCATTCCAAGTTAACGATGCATGTCTTGCTTCAACTTCCTTGTAAAAATAATCTATTAAATCTATATTTTTCCCAATATGACTTAATCCTTCTATTCCAATTAAAATATTTATTTTATTTTCACTTATACCTTTACTTATATCAGAATATTTTTTTACTATATTTACAATATCTTTCATATCTTCAATTTCATCTTTTATGGAATTTACAATTTGTTTAACTCTTTTTTCAGGTTTCTTATCATATGGAGGGTCTATCCATATTACAAAGATAGCTCCTTCTATATTTGCCCTTTTAAAATTATCAAGATGAATTCTTCTAAATACATCTTTCTCCCCGTTAAGTCTTCTTATTGTTACATCTGCCCAAGTATCTGAATGTCCATCGAAAATCATAACAACCTCCAGTTAAATAAAAATCTTTATCAAAATAAACTTTTTAATTCACGAAAAACTATATTAAATTAAAATTATATTAAAATATTTCCAACTAAAAGGCCAAAATAATTACCAACTATGTATCCAAATGTTCCAACTATAAGTATTGGTCCTACTAGTTTAGACCAGCCTTTTGATATTGCCATAGCTGCTGCTGTTGTAGGTCCACCAATATTTGCATTAGATGCAAGAATGGCTTCTTCTAAACTAAATTTAAATATTTTGGCAACTATAAATGTAACTAACATATTTATTAGTACCATTATTCCACAGTATAAAAGTAGTAGTGGTGATTTTTGAATTATTAATGTTATAGAAGCAGGAACACCTACTACTACAAAGAAGATATAAATCAAAAACGTACCTATCTCTTGTGCTCCTTTTATATCACTAAAGAATTTAGGCATAAATGTAGCAAATAACATAGTCAAAGTAGTTATTATTAAATATTGATTACCGAATAGAGTATTTAACATTGCTAAAAAAGGATTTGATGTTGGTATTATAGCTTTGAACCAAGTTGATAACTCTACAGATACTGCAACAATTATAAAGGCACTACCAATAGCTATTGCTATATCTTTTAAAGATATTTCTTTTCTTCCCCAATAGTTTGCTGCTATTGTTTCTCCTTCAGTTACATCAGTACGTTCCATCTCATCTACATGTGGATGTTTAAAATGTTTTCTAAAAAATCCAATGGATGGGATAGCTATTAAAACAAAGAAATATAAAGCCATTAAAAGATTATCTGCTACAACTGTTGCTGATACTAATTCTCCAGGTGCATTAAATGCTCCTGACATGGCTGCGAAGTTTACATTTCCACCTATATAAGAACCCGTCATCATAGCTGCAACAATATTTAAATCTGGTACTGCATTTTTTAATAGTAAAAATCCAACCATAGCTCCAAGAACAGTTCCTACAGAGCCTACAAGAAATATTACAAGTAATCTTCCACTTTCTTTCCATATCTTTTTAATGTTACATTGATATAACAGTAAAGCTATAGCTAAAGGAACAACATATCCCCATACCTGGTCATACACAACAGACTCTACTGGTATGATATTTAGATTTGATAGTAACATGGCTCCTACAAGAGCTATTATTGCCCCTGATATTTTCGATGCCCAGTTGTACTTTTGTTCCAGATAAATACTAAATGCTGCCCATCCAGTTATGACTGCCCATAGTACCCAAATATTATCAGGACTTACAAAACTCTTCATCTTACCTACCTCCTATTTCATTAAATTAAAATATTCAAATCAATATTCAATATATTGAATATTAGTTTTATTATAATCCATCTTTTCAGAAAATTCAATATAACATGGAAAATACATGAATAATAAAACTTTTTTATTTTATTACTCTTTAGAAATTATATGTTATAATCATGTCTAAGGGGGTTTGTATCTAATGAATATAGATGTCGGAAGTAAAATTAGAGCTCTTAGAAAATCTAAAAATATCAGTATCTCTACCTTAGCAAAGAACTCGGATTTAAGTACAGGCTTAATAAGCCAAATTGAGCGGAATATGGTTGTTCCATCAATTGTAGCAATGTGGAAGATATCAAAAGCTCTTGATATAAATATAGGTTATTTTTTTGATGAGATTGGAAAAGAAGACTCTGATATAGTAGTAAAGAAAAACAATAGAAAAAAAATAGTAACTAATGATTCTACAAAATTTTATGAACTTCTTGTTCCTAATTTATCTGGTAAGAAAATAGAATTTTTACTTGTTACGCTAGATGGTCATACAAAAAAAAGTAGTGAATTTGTAACACATGAAGGGGAAGAATGTGGTTATATAATAAAAGGAAAAATGAAGATAATACTTGGAAATAAGGAATATGTACTAGAAGAAGGAGATAGTTTTTATTTTAATAGTACTATTCCACATGTATATGAAAATTATGATGATGATGTATGTATCTCAGTTTGGGCAATGACTCCACCTTCATTTTAATATATTGAACTCTTACTTGAATATAAATTAATAAAAATCTGAAATAAATTAGTATGACAAATTTTATTCTAATTTATTTCAGATTTTTTTAGTTTATTAATTATATATATTTATTATTATATATTAAGCAGACAACTTTCATCTAAAATATTAGATAGTATCTCTTCTGTTCCACTCATTCCATTAAAAGTACTCGATATAAATGAACTTTCTGTTTCATTTTTATTTATATCACCATGCTTTAATACATATGCTTTATTTGAAATATTGAGCATACCATAATCCATAACAGAATCTCCTATTGCATAAAAAGACTCTATTTTTAATTCCTTAGTCAAATACTTTATAGCATTTTCTTTTGAGATTTCTTTTGGTATAAAATAGATTTTTCTGCCACTAACATAGAATTTCCAATTTTTTGATTCCAATATATCTAGATACTCCCTAATTGAATCCAAACTAAATTTTGCAAAATCAACAACTATATAAAAAAATGTATCTTCTGCAACTTTAAAGTTGGTTATTCCTTCTACATTCAGATAATCTTTAAATTTTACAATCATACTTTCAATGGGTTCATAGTTAGACTTTAATTTATCTATTTCTTTACTCCACGATTTTAATATTTCATTATTTTTAAGTATAATTGCTCCATTTGAAGTTATACTAAATGGAAAATGAATCCCATATTTATTAAATTCTATACGCTTAAATTGCTCTACTGTTCTAGTAGTTGTAGGTATAAACATACCATAATATTGTATTTGCTTTATTAAATTTATAGTATCTAAAGATATATAAGATATTTCTTTTTCTCTATAAATTTCTATATTAGTATATTTCTTATCAGTGTCTAAAAATTTATCAGAGTAAATAATACTCCTGTCTAAGTCTGAAAAAACAATCATTCAGTATTCTCCTGTCTAATATATTTTCTAAATATCTTTCATATTTTTTATTATTCCACAACATTTATATGCTTTTAAGTCCATTTGTTCAACTTCAACATTTTTCTCTTTAGCTAATATAAATATGTGCTCTAAAGATTTATCATTTAAGTCTTTAACTAGAATCTTATATGGAACTCTTCTAAGTAAAACTCTTGTTGTTTCTCCAACGCCTGGTTTGATAAAATTAATGTCTGTTATGTTGTACTTTTCCTTTATATTTAAAACATCAAAATACCCATCTTTTGTTATAATATCACTTTCCCATTTATTAACTTCATCAGATATGTTCTTAAATTGATTTTTAAAACATGCTTCTATAGTTTCTATATAATTTATAGATTCGTCTTTATCTTTTAAATGTTTATAGAACTTAGCTCCATGAAAATCATCTTTACCAATTAAATCATCTCTTAATACAGTTCTACTTATTAATCCAGAAACAGTTGAATTTAAACATGCACTTGGTATTAAGAAATCTTCTCTAATTCCATAAAGACCTGAATATCCAGCAGGGTCAGCCAATACAGCAAGGGTTGAGTCAAAAGTTTTTTTAAATTTACTATTAAGCTCATCACATGCCTTTTCAAGTTCTTTTGATATAGTTCCTTTTCCAGTCCAACCATCTAAAAATTGAATCTCTGAATTTGGATGATTCTTTACTATATATTCAACTGCATTCATATCTATTCCTTTATCTCTTATTATAGAGATTGTATAATGAGGTAAATTTAGATTATACTTGTTTTTCAGATATCTCTTTGCCAAAATTCCAATAGGTGTACCTGCTCTAGCAAGTGAAACTAAAACCACATCATTCCCATTTTTTTTAATTATTTTTTCACACATAACCCCTATTGAAAATGCAAGCTTATCTTTATTTTGCTCTAGTTTATCATGATATAAATTCAGATAATCTTCACTAACTTCATACTCTATTGGTATCATTTCTGAATAATGACTACCACTTTGTATTTTTAATTCTCTCTCTTTATTTCCTTCTTCTTTAATTAAATTTGATATATCTTTTAATAAAAAGATAACATCATCCTTAGAATATGTGCTAAAATCTGCCATATGATTCAACTCCTATCTTAAAACTGTGATATATCTTACTCTCCTTAAAGCATTTAGCTACAACATACTATAGTAAGTTCTTTTATACTTGTATTTTTAATTATATCAATAAATTCCAGATAAGAATTTTTACTCTTATTTAACTCTACAAATAAATAACATTTAGAAAAATTATGTTTATCTATATTATAAATATAATTTTGAACATCTATATTATAAAAACTCTTTAATTTAAACTTACTTCTAATAGGATAATTATTTTTTTCAATATCAATAATTGGACTTCTTGTTGTTGAATGATAGTACACATCATATTGATTTTCTTTTTCTTTAGCAAACAACATTGGTATATACATAAATTCTTCAGTACCTAAAAATAGAATCTTTTCATTTTCATTTTTTAAAGATTCTTTATTATCCATAGTTATTTTTTTGCTTTCTCTCTTTACAATTTCTTTTAATCTAAACTGTTCTCTTCTATTGATTCCAAATCTACCTGTATATTTTACGTATTTCTTATTCCCAATATAATCTTCTAGGTCAACATTAATGTGATTTACTACTAAGTTTACTTTATCATTTGAAATAGATTGTGACTCAGCAGTATTATAATTATCATTGTAATTTGAAATAATATCTTCATTTATATCAAAATCAAAGTTTCCTTTAAATAAGTATACAAATTCTATCTTACAATCTAGTTCTTTTTCTAAATGAGTAACTTTTCTTAAGTTTTCATCACTCACCCAATTAAGTATGGAACATATTGTGTACTTCTTTTTAGGATAAATACTTTGAATCTTCCTAATTATATTCATACATGTATTAGCTGTGGTAATCTCATCATCAACTAATATCACCTCATCTCCAGTTTTGAAGTTGTTAAGCATTCCAAAGTATAGATTTTGGTCTGTTGCATGAGAATGTTCCTCTAAAAATTCTAGATTCTCTAACCCATCAAACTGTTCTCTAGTAGTGTGAATAAATTCGTATTCTCCACATAAGTAATCAAAAAAACTATGCCCAATAGCTGTGCCAGTTTCAGCAAAAGCTATAACAGTACCCTTTGATGTTACTTTATTTTTTTCATTATAAATTGTGGCTATTAATTTTCCCAAATTATCCATCTCACTTGGTTTGCATGCTAGATGCTTACCAAGTGTCTTTGATATGAATAAAAAACGTCTCTTACTATTGTTTCTTATTCCTATATCTAAAAAATCATTTAATTCTAAATTTAATGGATTATCAATAATGTCAATTTCACAATTAAAATTTAAGCAATTCTTCATAGTCTACTCCTTTATTTAATACACCATATATTTTAGATAGAATCAATGTTTTTTTAGCCCATAAAAAATGTGGATTTGTCTCATTCATTCTCTCTCCTAGTATACCTTTGCTCACACCATATTTGCTATTTGTGCTATTCAATATATCCAAAGCATCAGTAAAATCTTCATATGACACTGCAGATAGTGCTTGTACAATCTGAATTTGCATTGGATGAATTACTGTCTTTCCAATTAGCCCATGAAATTTATCCAACAATATTTCTTCTATATACTTACTTCTTATATCTTTATTTGTCATATCAAAGAACTCTGATACTCCTCCACTTATAGGTATATCTAACTCTGGCCTTTGAAGATACGTAATTATATCTAGTATAAATGAAGAGCAAATCAAATTGTCATATATAGAAAAGTTTTTGTCTCTTCTTATACCATACATACCTAATATGTCAGTTATACCTACTCTAATACTGAGTATTCTTGACTTGTGTTTTAAAATAGAATTGTATAAATTATTAAAACTCAATTCTTTACTTTCCTTATATATAAATTCCTTTGTCTCTATTATTGGAATAACATACATATCTTGAAGATTCATAGAGCTCAAAGCTTTTATACAATTTTCTATTAACTCTGAATTTGCTTTAGGAATTAATATGCCTGTTATAGTATGACTATTTTTAACTATAATATCTTTAATCCTCAACAATTGCTCCACATCTTTTATCCTTACAAAAATTAATGGTATTCCATCTTTGTTTGTTATACTTTCATCACTAATATCTTTCAAAATTAACCTAAGATTTTCTATAGCCTCTAACTCTCCATTTACCCCAACAGCATCTTCTAAGCAAATAGCCAATGGTCTAACTCCTCTAACATCTCCTATAATACTCTTATAAATCATATTATATTGAGTAGCTGGAACGTATAAAAAAGCACCTAGTGCATATTTCAATACATCTTTTTCAGTCTTAGCATTAAAGTCTTCTGGCTCTTTCAAAAAAATTTTTTTCAAATCATCTTTGCAGATATAATCGAAATATTTCAATGTATGGCCTCCTCATATACATAGAAAGGGCCAACTTTATACAAATTAGCCCCTAATATACTACTTATTATAAATTATAGCTGTATTTAATTCTTCCAACCTCTTTGTATTATCCTTAATTAAAACTCTATTGTTTTCTTCTATTCTCATAGTTTCATCTATACCAGACTTAATAGTAGTATACATTTTTTCTAATGTCTCTATTTGAACAGAACTTGTTCCAGCCATTCTAGCTATTTGTGCACTTTGAGTACTTACATTTTGAGCATTTCTAAGCAATAATTCATTAGTCTTATCATCAAGTGCTTTTAGAGATTTTGCTTGCAATTCTTGCTTTTTAAGCAATATAGCTTGAGATAAACATTGTTTAAATACTGGTAAAGTTACAACAAATGCACTGTTTATTTTTCTAATTAAACCATAGTTATTATGTTGCATACCTCTAAGCATAGGTATTGTCTGTATGGCTATATTTTCTGCTATTCTTAAATCATATATTCTTTGATTTAACATATCATAAACTTTCAATAGCTCTTGATAATTAACAACATCCATTTGGTCTCCACTAGTTTCCGATTTTTGCTTAAAGAAAGGTAATATCTCGTTATCCATTTCTTCTATTGCCATTTCTCCAGCAACAATATATTTTTGAAGTTCATTATAAAACTCAAAGTTTTCATTTAACATAGAACCTATTTGCTTATTAGAAAGTGCTATATCTCTTTCATATTGTTCAAGTTCAATTTGGATTTTTTCAACTTCTCCTCCCAATGTTTCATATTTTTGAAACATCATTTCAATAGCATTATTAGCTTTTTTGAAAAGTTTTTGAACAAAATTTGGTTCCTTAGTTTCTTGAAAATCATCTAAATCAAACTTGTCCATTATTTTAGTCAAATGAACCAACATTTTAGAGTTTTCTTCATTTCTATTTAGTTTTATTGTATTTAAAAGACTATCAGAAACCCTTGCTACTCCTTCAGATGCTTTTCTACCAAATTGTAAAATTGTATCTGGGTTTTCTACTTCTATAAGAGACGTCAATGCCTCAACTTCCTTAGACTTTCTCAGTTCATTTTTTTTATTATTTGTATATTCCATTATATCAAAATTTTCTTCTTCAACAACTGTAGGTAAATTTTCAGTAACCTCTACAGAATTTTTATCTTTTGAAAAACTATTTATATTTATCCCCATCTAAAATCTTCTCCTCTTTCCAAAAATTTTTTTAAGTAAAGGTATATCATCTTCAAGTGAATTTAATCTAAGGTCATATACCATTTTATCCAATCTGTGTACATCAATCAATTGGTTATTTATAACATTCTCTATATTATTTTCTCCTCCTGGACACAATATAATAATATCAAATCCAATTTTACTTAGTAAAAGCATAAGGAAAACTATTTCTTTATCAAATACTATACTCTTGTACATATATATAATCAATTTTGGATTTATAAGAGAATAATCAAAATTATTCATCATATGAACAAACTTCTTATCCATATGAAGTATTGTAAACAGACCTTTTATCTTGTCCTCTCCACTTAAACCATTTAAGAACATATTTCCTTCTAATAACTCTTCAACCTTTTCTAAAATCATAATTTGTTGATTTAATGCCAATGTTGAAATAGAATAATCTTTATTATTTAAAACAGAATTTTTATCTATAACGCCTTTTGAATTCAGTAAAAAAGACAAACTAAAAGCATCTCTTGTAAACTCTTTCGAAAATTTGTCTATATCTCCATTAAATTCAATAAATGTTGAACTTTCCGAATCTCTCAATAAATCTAAAAACTTAATATACTCATTTTTGTCATTATATATTCCATTAATCTTAGAGAGAAAATTTGGAACTTCTACAGTAACATCATTAAACTTAAATCCTGGTCTTAATTTTAATGGCTGATTCCAGTATATTGATATTTCATCAACAGTTGAACTTAAAAGTAAATTTTTTATTTTTCTATCTTGAAGCTGCCAAGGTTTTATAAATCCTGCATCATTTAATAACTCTTCGCTTATACGTTTTGATGCTTCTGCTCCCACAGTAAAAGCTTTTTTTACAGAACCTTTATCTATTTTTTCTCCTAAGATAACCCTTTCTTCAAAAGCAACTTTTTCTTCTATTATATTGGCTTCTTCAAACTCTACCTTGTATTTTTCTATGTTTAAAATATCTATATTACTCTTTGAATTTGGGTTAAGATATAAAACATCAAAGCCTGCCAAGTACAATATTAAGAGTAGATAAACTTCATGCTTTTTTATATCCCCATAAAATATTACTTTTGGAGCCTCATTTTTATTTATATCTAAAGCACCGATATAGATTTTTATCCATGCCATTATTTTCACTATAAAATTTTGTTTAACTCTATCATTAGTAAATTCTTTTTCTTCCTCTTTTAAAACTTTATCTATAGCTTTTTTTAGTTTATAATCAATCCCATCGAACCCTAAAATATTTATATCTACATCTTCCATACTGTTTCTATATTTTTTAAGTCCATTTTTAAAATAATTTATAATATCAAAATCACTAGGATTTGCTATAGCATCAGTAAATAAAACAATATCTTTTTTACTATCAATATTTTGTTTTGCCTTAAATATCTCAAGATTGTACAAAACCTCATCTTCTAAACCAATATATGAAATAAAATAACTTAGATATCCTTTTGAAGGAGTGTAATTTCCTCTGTCTGATTGGCTGGAGAATATTTTTTCAAATACCTTTGAGTCGCCCATAATTATCCTCCCAATTTAAATGTTTATTTAGAACTGACTCAAAATACATATTTTGAGTCAGTTTGTTATTTTTTAAAAAATTTATTTTAAGCGGCTTTTTTTGGTTTTACTAGTCTTATTATACATTTTACAACTTCATTAACTACAACTACACTTGCTGCTACACATAGAACTTTTCCCCATGTCATAACATCCATAGCTACAGAGTTAAAGAAATCTTGGAATAGCTGAGTAAATATTACTTGCGCAATTCCTGTTAAAACTATTATTTGTAATGCTAATTTGTTATGTGTAAAGTTTGGAAAAATACTATCTGCATTAAATTCTCTACAGTTAAATGCATTAAACAATGCACTAAAAGCAAACAATGCAAACATTACAGTTCCTTTGTGAGCTTCATCAACTCCTAAGAAGTTAAATGTAGATTGTAGCATTAGTATTGTTGTTATATAGATTGCATTTAATACTATCGTATATACCATTGATTTAGAAATTATATTAGCTTTTCTATCAACAGGCTTTCTATTTAATACATGGTTTCTAACAGGCTCTAGACCTAATGCTAGTGCTGGTGGACCATCCATAATTATGTTTACCCATAATAATTGTATTGTAGTAAATGGCATCTCTTGTCCCATTACCTGAGATATTATAGCCACTAAAAAGGCAATTACATTTACTGTTAATTGGAATTGAACGAATCTTTGGAAGTTATCATAAATTCCTCTACCCCATTTAATACCTTTTACAATAGTACTAAAACTATCATCAGTTAAAATTATATCTGCTGCATTTTTAGACACCTCTGTACCAGAGATACCCATTGCTATACCAACATCTGCTTTTGAAAGTGCTGGAGCATCATTTATACCATCACCTGTTACTGCAACAACATCTCCACTCTTTTGTAAAGCTGAAACTATTCTCATTTTACTATCTGGCTTACTTCTTGCAACGATTGAGATAGTTTGTATCTCTTCTTTTAATTCTTCATCATCTAAAGTATCTATATATGAAGCTTCAACTGCTCTCATATTTCCTTTTAATAAACCTAATTCTTCACCTATAGCTTTTGCTGTATTTATATTATCTCCTGTAAGCATTTTTACAGAAACACCAGCTTTGTTTGCTGTATTTACAGACTCTATAACATCTTTTCTAAGTGGGTCTCTTATACCAACAAAACCACTGAATACTAAATTACTTTCCATTGCACTAACATTCATAGCATCACTTTCAGCAGTTACTGCTGCTTCTTCTTCAGCTTGTGAGATTTCTTTATATGCAAAACCTAAAGTTCTCATTGATTTTATTTGTAATTTTTTTATTTCTTCTAAAATTTCATGTTTCACATTTTCAGTTATTGGAACTATGTCTTTTCCCCTTTGGATATGTGAACATAACTCAAGTAAAACTTCTGGTGCTCCTTTTGATAATAGTACATGATGATTATCTCTACCCATAACAGAAGTCATCCTTTTTGAGTCAGAAGTAAAAGGATTTTGAGCTACTATATTACAATCTTTTCTAAATTTTCTATAGTCTACGTTTTTATAGTATAAAAGTAATGCACATTCAGTAGCACTTCCCAAATACTTAACATCACCATCGTTATGCTCTATATCAGCTGTAGAGTTTATCATACAGTTTTCTTCAAAATAACTATTTATTTCTTCTTCTGAACTTTCAATATATCTTCCATCAATATATGCGACTTCTACAGTCATTCTATTTTCAGTTAATGTACCAGTTTTATCTGAACATATTACAGAAACAGAACCTATAGTTTCACAAGCTTCTTTTTTAGTAACTAATGCATTTATTTTGGCCATTTTTTGCATTGTTATTGCAAGTGTCATATTTATCATAGTTGGAAGACCTTCTGGTACTGCTGCAACTATTAACGCAACACATACTGTAAATGCCGTTTTAACAGGGTCTATTGATTCTAAAAATGGTAATATTCCAGACATGTCTACATTTAATACATTCTTACTTACCATTTGGAAAACCATAAATATAAATAATAATCCTGCTACTGCACTAGAAACTTTAGCTATCAATCCACCTAAATTTCCAAGTTTTATCTGAAGTGGAGTTTGCTCATCTGTATCTGATAAGTTTTGAGCTATTTTACCCATCTCACTACTATCTCCAATTGAAGTTACAACTAGAGTTCCTCTACCATAAGCTACAAGTGTACCACCAAATACCATATTTATTTGTTTTGCAGGTATTGGCTCTTGTACTACTAATGCTCCTTTAGATTCTATTTCTTCCATAGAAACTACTACATCACACTTTTTAGATACATCATCAGATTCCCCAGTTAACATATCTTCTCTAACTTTAAGATTTATAGTCTCTATAAGTCTACCGTCAGCAGGTACCATGTCACCAGTTTCGATATATACTATATCTCCTGGTACCAATTCACTTTTAGAGATTTGATGTACTTCTCCGTCTCTCAATACTTTAACTTCTATGTTTTCAGTCAATTTAGAAAGAGCATCTGCTGCTTTCTTAGAACGACCTTCTGTAATCATACCTATTGCTATACCTATTGCTATAGCTCCTACTATACCTATTGCATCATGAGTTTCTCCAATTACTGCACTTACTACTGCTGCAATAATCAAAATAACTATCATTGGTTCACTTAAACTGTCTTTTAAATCATCCCAAAAGCTTCCTTCTTCTTTTGGTGTAAACTCATTTAAACCATACTTTTCTCTTCTTTTCTTGACTTCTGGTTCTGATAAACCTTTTTCAGGGTTAACAGATAAGTCTTCTGTTACCTCTTCTTTATCTACATTATAATATTTGATATCATTATTAAATTCCATATGCACACTCAATCCTGTCTAAATTTTGCATTACTTCCTTAAGACCCGCATCCTTTGTTCCTTCACCTATTGCTTTAAATTGCCAACTTCCATCTTTTCTATATATAGCTCCTACTATAAGAGTAGTTTTTTCAGAATAATTATCAGATAGATTATATTTGGCTATCTCTTTCTTATTATTTTGGTCTTCAACTCTTATATAGGCATTTTCTATCATACCAAAATGTTGTTTTCTATCCACACAGTTGTATATGTTTACTACAAATAACAATTTGTGAATATTTGATGGAACCTTATCCAAATTAACTAGGATTTGTTCATCATCACCTGTACCTTCACCAGTTAAATTGTCTCCTGTATGCAATACTGACTTACAGGCACTTTTTAGATTTCCAAAATAAATTAAATCTTTTATTCCACTCAATTTTCCTTCTTGATTAAGCATAAATACAGATGCATCACAATCTATATCAGCTTGTCCTCCACCAAACAGAGATTTAAAAAATCCTCCACCTGCTTGTTGCACAGGGTCCCATCCCAAACCTACAAGTATATTACTCAGTCCAGGGTTCGATTTTTTTAAATCTATTTTATCACCTTTTGATAAATTAATCGACATACTAAACCTCCACAAAATTTTATATAATATAACCTATACATTTTTGTATAGGTTATTTATATTTAATATATTATATTACTCAAATTAAACATTTAATCCATAATTTCTACAAAGTGCTTCTAAGCCACCTTCAAAACCTGCTCCAACTGCATTAAACTTCCATTCTCCATTATACTTATATATCTCACATACTGTAATTGCAGTTTCTATACTAAATTCTTCACCCAAGTCATATCTTAATATTTCTTCGTCATTTTCAGAATTTAAGACTCTTATATATGAGTTACTTACTTGTCCAAAATTTTGTCTTCTTTCGGCAGCTTCATATATTGTAACTGTTACAGCTATCTTTTGAATATGCTTTGGCATTACATCTAAATTTACTAGTATTTCCTCGTCATCTCCATCACCTTCACCAGTTCTATTGTCACCCAAGTGTTCAACTGCTCCTGATGTATGTTTTAAGTTATTATAGAATATAAAATCTTCATCTTTTTCAACTCTTTGTGATTCTCCTACCATGAAAACACTTACATCTAAATCATAATCATATCCACTATCAAATGAATTTGTATCCCATCCTAATCCAAGTTTTATATTTTTAAGACCTGGATTTCCTTTAGTTAAATCAATTTTTTGTCCTTTTTTTAATACTATAGCCATGGAAAATACCCCCTCTAGTTTATTATTATATTTGAAATTATAAGTTTATTCCAAAGTTTCCACATAGTGCAGCGAGACCACCTTCAAAACCAGAGCCTAGTGCATTAAACTTCCATTCTCCATTATGCTTATATATTTCAGCTACTACTATAGCAGTTTCTATACTAAAATCTTCTCCTAATTCATACTTTATTAGCTCTTCATTCGTATCTTTATCTACTATTCTTATATAAGAATTACTTACTTGTCCAAAGTTCTGTCTTCTCTCAGTTGCATCATGAATTGTAACTGTAAAAGAAATCTTGCTTATTTCTCCAGGAATCTTAGATAAATCAACAACTATTTGTTCATCATCTCCATCACCTTCACCAGTTCTGTTATCACCTAAATGTTCAACTGCTCCAGATGTATGTTTTAAATTATTGTAAAATACAAAATCTCCATCATTAGTAACACTTCCACTTGCTCCTGTTAAAAATGCTGCTGTATCTAAATCAAAGTCAAATCCACCATCATACTTGTTAGTGTCCCATCCTAAACCAACTAAAATATTTTTAAGGCCTGGATTTCCTTTAGTTAAATCAACCTTTTGGCCTTTTGATAATGTTATACCCATAATTTATCGCTCCCTTGTTAATTTTAGCTAAACAAATCTTGCTAATTATTTATCTTTTTCTTTAATCATATTATATCATTTTTTATTCATTTGTGAAGAAAACTTACTTGATATTTTTAAAATATAATTAAAAAAATGTTTATATTTCTTACTTTTTACATAGATTTTACATACTTTATTAAATATGTAAAATCTATGTTTAATATGTAATTATATATCATTTGTATGAACAAGTACATATTTTATTTTGAAACTACAAAATTCTTGTACTATATTGTTTTAAGTTGTTTTATAATAGATTATATCATCTTATTTTATAGGAGAAAAAATATGCTTTGTACTATTAAACCATTAAAGATTTTAATAAAAAAATCACATGAACCTCTAATTGAATTTATGTCTAATATGCCATATGCAAGTAAAAGTTCTTCATACATTAAGGAAGTCTACTTTACACGATATATAGGTGTTGAATATTCAATTGATAAGTACATAGAAAAAATCAAAAAGATAGACGATTATTTTTTTAATAATCCAAAAATTCCTTATATTAGATTAAGTAATTTAAATATGAGTTTTGACAAATCACAAACAGATAATATGCTTAAGGTTTTTAATACTTATGATAAAGTCAAATTTAACAGCTGGAACTTATATAGTATTGACTTTCCATGCAAGCTAGAAAATGATACTTTAGATTGGACTAAAAAAATTGCATTTAAAAATACCTTAGATTTATTTGATACAAGTATGCCAAATTCAACACCTTCTATTGTTAAAAACTTTGCTGTTAAACTTTTGTGTTGGATAGAATACTTTCTACCTAAGTTATTTTATAATAAAACAAAAACTAATATCTCACCAAAAATAGTGTACTTTGGAAATATTAAGAGACAAGAACTTTTTTTCTTATATTTTTTATCACAACTTGGATGTGATATTTTATATATAAACCCATGTAAAGATATTATTGATTTATATCCTGAATGTTCAAATTTTTCTACTCTATTTGAGCTTTCTAAAAAGAGTACAGAGATATTAGAAATACCTTTTGAAAAATCTGTTTCGAATATAAACTATAAAGAAGATACCAATAAAATCTACACTTCTACAGATAGACCTCACTCTGAAAGTACTTTTATTAACACAAAACATACATCTAAAAAACCTATACAAAATAAAGAAATAGAACTTTCTTATGAAGAACTTGCAATGTTATCATCTTCTATCGTTATGATTGTTGTGTGTAATAGTGAGGAAAAACCATTCAAGAGTGGTTCTGGAGTAGTAATAAATAGCGAAGGTTATATACTTACAAATCTTCATGTAGTTAACGATGGGTACTCATTTTTGGTTAGATTTGAAAATGATGATAATGTTTATACATCTTACCAAATTATAAAGTATCATACAGATTATGATTTAGCTGTAATAAAGGTTGATAGAAAATGTAAACCAATACCTATCAATGTTAGTAAAAAACCTGTAAGAGGTCAAAAAATAGTTGCAATCGGAAGCCCTTTAGGTCTTTTCAATACAGTTTCAGATGGAATTATCTCAGCTTTTCGTGATTTTGAAACAGTTCAAATGATACAATTTACAGCTCCAATCTCTAGTGGTAGTTCAGGTGGAGCACTTTTAGATATGTTTGGAAATTTACTAGGGTTGATTTCTGCTGGTTATGATGATGGGCAAAATCTAAATTTAGCAGTAGAAAGTAACCTTGTCAAAATGTTTGCCAACAATTTTATTGAAATAATAAAATAAATGTATCTGGATAAACTTTTAATAAAATAGCCAGAACTAAGTTTTTGATAATAATATATATCAGAAATTTAGTTCTGGCTATTTCTAAAATACAATACAAGAAAAATCTAACACAAGATTAGTATTTAATATTTTTATCTTCCATAAATATTTGATACCACATACAAAAGATGAATATAGTCCATATTTTTCTTGAATTATCCTTATGTCCTTTAAAATGTTCCTCTAAAAGATTTATTGCATATTTTTTATCTATAAAATCATCTACATTTGAATTAGAAATAGTTTCTTTTACAACTTCTCCTAAAGAATCTTTTAACCAAATTCTTATTGGTGTTGGAAATCCTAATTTTTTTCTTTGAATAACATGTTCTGGAACTATATCTTTAAATGCTTCTCTAAGTAAAACTTTTGTATTACTCTTTGTTGTCTTTTGATCCATCCTCAAGTTCTTTGCTACATCAAATACATCTTTATATAAAAATGGAGCTCTAAGTTCAAGTTGCTCACATATAGAAATTTTACTCATTTTTTGAAGTATATCACCCTGAAGCCATGTATTCATATCTATATGTTGCATCTTGCTTATATAATCATAATTATGCTTCTGTGCATCTCTATACAAGTTAGATAACAAGTACTCATATATATTTTTCTCTTTATATTTATAAAAGAAATTTTTTACTTCACTATTTTCAAAAATCTTTGCATTTCCTATATATCTTTTTTCTAGTGGTGTTGTAGCTCTATAAAAGTAATTTTTTCCCTTCATGTTAGGCATAAGTTCTGAAACTCTTCCTAAGATACTTTTAACATACGTAGGTGAGTTTACAATAGATTTCATATTATTATATTCCTTATATATATTATATCCTCCAAATAATTCATCTGCACCTTCTCCAGACAATGCTACTTCAACATGTTTACCTGCTTCCTTGATTAGAAAATAAAGTCCTACTTCTGAAGGGTCTGCTACAGGGTCATCCAAAGAATAAATTATTTTTGGTAATGCTTTTATATATTCATCTTGTGTTATATTAATTTGGATATTTTCTATACCTAACTTATCAGCTGTTTTCTTTGCTATTTCTAACTCACTATATCCTTTAACATTAAATCCTACAGAAAAGGATTTTATATTTGGATTAATTTGTGAAGCTAAAGTAGTTATAATAGATGAATCTATACCACTAGATAGAAATGTTCCAATTGCTCTATTTCCTATCATATGACTTTTTACTGAATCCATTATCACATTTCTTACATCTTCCTCGCTTATATCTCTATTTCCTAAATGATTCTTAGTATAAAAAAATTTTGTACTACTTCTAAATTCAAGTTTGTTATATCTTTTTAAAGATAATATTCCATTTTCCACTCTAAAAAAATGACCTGCTGGTATCAACCTTATTCCTTGTATCATAGTATCTTCAGGAAGTACATATTGAAATGAAAAATAGCTTTGCAAACTTCTTTCATTTATATTTAGATTTTTTATATATTGAAGCATAAATTTATACTCTGAGGCAAAAATGATTGATTGTTCATTATTTATATAATAAAGTGGTTTTATTCCAAATAAATCTCTCGCTCCAAATATACTTTCACTTACTTTATCATATATTATAAAACTAAACATACCTTTTATCTTATGTACACAATTCTTACCAAACTCTATATAAGATGCCAATAAGATTTCAATATCATCATCAGTAGTAAAAGTATGCCCTTTTTCAATCAATTCTGCTTTTATTTCATGACAATTATATATACTTCCATTAAAAACAATAACTTTTCCATCCTTTTCAAATGGTTTATTCCCACAAATAACATCTATTACATCAAATCTCTCAAAATCAAAAGTTTTTTCATCATTTTTAAATTTTTCTCTACTATCGAGATTTACATTATTAATATTATTTATAGACTCTTTTTTTTTAAGTTTAATATCTTCTTTTTTAGATATATCTCCTTTATAATAAATTGAAATATTGCCATCCATACTATCAAAATTCCTTCCTATCTTTTAGTCTTGTTCTATATCTCATAGTTTTGTCTTTAGATTTAAAACTTATTCAATTTAAAAGAAAATTACTATCAAATTTTTATAAATTATTTGCTAATCTTTCATATTTTTTTTATTTCTAGAAATACTATATTAGGAGGTGATTTTTATGAAGAAAAAAATGTTAATACCAGTTATTATGTCTTTATTTATAATTTCACAGTGTATAACTTCATTTGCTTTTACACCTGAAAACAATAAGTTTAAGGTTAAACCATTACCTTATGCATATGATGCACTTGAACCTTATATAGATAAAGAAACTATGAAATTGCATCATGATAAACACTATCAAGCTTATGTTGATAAATTAAATGCTGCTCTTGAAAAATATCCTGAGCTTTACAATTATTCTTTATGTGAATTATTGCAGAATTTAGACTCTTTGCCTAAAGATATTGTTACAGCAGTAAGAAACAATGCAGGAGGTGCTTACAATCATAAATTCTTTTTTGATATAATGACTCCTGAAAAAACTATCCCTTCTGAATCTTTAAAAGAAGCAATCGATAGAGACTTTGGTTCTTTTGAAAAATTTAAAGAAGAATTCAAAAAAGCTTCTTTAGATGTTTTCGGTTCTGGTTGGGCTTGGCTTGTAGCTACTAAGGATGGCAAATTATCCATTATAACTACTCCAAACCAAGATAGTCCTATAAGTAAAAACTTAACTCCTATAATAGGACTTGATGTTTGGGAACATGCTTACTATTTAAAATATCAAAATAGAAGAAATGAATACATTGACAACTGGTTTAATGTAATAAATTGGAATGGAGCTTTAGAAAACTATAAAAATTTAAAATCTCAAGATTAATTAAATATTAAAATCCTTTTGAAAAAAACTTATGTTTGCTATATAATAGAATAAAAGATAGTCTAAATTTACCAATATTATGTTTATAGTGACGATTCAGGAGGATTTTTATATGATAAAAGAAACACATGAAAGGGGAGGATATATATTTGCACTTTTGATACTCCCCTTTATAAACAATATATATCTAGTCAAATACGATATTACATATAAAATAGTATTAATTATAGTTTATATTTATTTTGCATATTTAGGGTCTTTGTTTCCAGATATAGATATGCGAGGTTCTCATATAAGTAAAAAATTTATATTGATATACAAATTATTTGGAAGCAGGTTTAGACATAGAGGATTTACCCATAGCCTAATTGCTTTATTGCTTCTTTATAGTTTTTTTAAATCTCTAACAATCTTTACTCACAATAATATAGTTTTCTCATGTTTGTCTAGTGGATTTATAATAGGATATCTATCTCACCTGTGCCTTGACCTTATTACTAAAGAAGGTATTGAACTGTTTTACCCCATTACCATAAACATTTCTTTACTCCCTATAAAAACTAACTCAAAAACAGAAAAATTCATATCTAAGCTCTTAAATTTCATAGTTATTTTTTTGATTGGATATCAATTTTATATTTTACTATAGTTACGTTTGTCGACTCATATTTTGTTTAATAGTTCTTAAAGGGTGTTGTACCTAATAAACAAAAAAATAAAAAGTATCTTAAAATAATGCTTTGGAAGTCAATTATTTTTTGATACTTTTTATTTTTTAGAAAACTAAATTTTTCTATTATCTCTATCATCATTGTGTTTTTTATGATGAAATTCATAATTATGATTTTCAAGGTTTTTATTGACTCTATTTCCAATCTTCCATGATAAAAATACCAGCAATATAAATGATGCTATCTTTAAAGGACTTGTTATAAATCCTTCTATGTCACTTGCCACATAACTTATTACTATAAACATTACAAATTTGCCTGCCAACATTGCTGGCACAAAATCCTTTATATCTTTTTTACCAAAAGCTGATGCAATAGTAACTAAACAACCAGGCATAAATGGACAGGCATATGCTATAAACAATAACTTAAATCCCTGTTTATCCATCCAACTTATTGCCCTTTCAGTTTTACTATTTCTCAACTTATTAAAAAGCTTACTATCATTAAATCTGCTTATTAATAAAAATAATGAGGTTGTCCCAAGTCCTGAGCCAATCCATGATAACAAACATCCAAGAAATAACCCTTGTATTGCAGCATTTGCTGTAACTATGGCAACAAGTGGTAGGGCTGGTATAAAGCTTTCTATAAATGCACTTAACAAACCAATTATTGTAGCTAGTACCCAATAGTTTTGAGTCAAATCAAGTAATTCTTGTATATACTGCATATTGCTTTTCCCCTTTTTTAACTTTAACTATTATTATATACTCTATATTGTTATTATATACCAATCTCAAAAAAGGAATCTAACATTAAAAAGTAAACAATCTATATAAATTTACAGTTAAGGTATGATTATTTTATTATATATTATAACAAAAAAGTCTTAAAATATGAATTGTCATATTTTAAGACTTTTTCGGTCTTATATTTAAACTATAGTATATCTGCTTTCATAATATCTTCAAAATCACCCTTTTCAGATATTAATCTTATCAAT
This sequence comes from Clostridioides sp. GD02367, assembly GCF_045900275.1. NCBI lineage: Bacteria > Bacillati > Bacillota > Clostridia > Peptostreptococcales > Peptostreptococcaceae > Clostridioides > Clostridioides sp. GD02367. The sequence goes on from NZ_JBJODK010000014.1 coordinate 105,639, forward strand.
TTAACAGTACAACTTAAATCATTTATAAGTATAGCTCCAACTAATGAACTGTCTTTCATAAATAATTTTTTGTATATTCTCTTTCCTTCATCTTTTGATGAAATTTCTTTATCAAAATTTTGTATATTACCAATACTAAATACTTTTACATTCATTGCATCTAATGAAACTGGATACACATCACTTTCAAATGTCAAATTATCTCCACTTGCATTTGCACCTGCTATTTTTCCCATTTCCACTGAGGATGGCCATATTGCTAAACTAGTATTTTCTACTTGTGCAACATCTCCACAAGCATATATATCTTTAACAGTTGTCTGTAATGTCTTATCTACAACAATACCCCTGTCAGTTTTTACAGATGTATCTTGAACTATTTGTGTATTTGCTCTTACACCAATAGAAAATACTACCATATCACATTCAACACTATCTCCATCTTTGAATATAACTTTTTGTGCTTTTCCATTTCCATCGATACCATCAACCGCTACACCTAATCGTACATCTATACCTGTATCTCTTACACATTGCTCTAATATTTTACTACCTTCTTTATCAAGTTGTTTTGATAGTATACTATCCATCGCTTCAACTACTACTACTTCTAATCCTTTTAATCTAAATTCCCATGCAGCTTCAAGTCCTAATAGACCTCCACCAATTACCACAACTTTCTTAGATTTTTCTAAGGCTTCCTTTACACTGTATAAATCTTTTATATTTCTAAGAGTAAACACATTTTCTAAATCATGCCCTTTAATTGGTGGTATAAAGTTTCTACTTCCTGTAGCTATTACAAGTTTATCAAATTTAATGGCACCATCATTTACTATAATAGTTTTATTTACTTCATCTAACTTATCTACATTTGTTCCTAATATTACTACTATATTGTTTTCGTCATACCAAGCTTTATCTTCCATATAAAAATCTGAACCAAGCTCTTCATTTATGCCATCAGAAAGTGCAGGTCTATAGTAAGTTAATTCATCTTCATTAGAAATCATAGTTATCTTACAAGTTTTATTTCTTTTTCTTATAGCATCAGCTGCATAAAAACCAGCTGCTCCATTTCCTACTATTACAAAATATTCATCAGTATCTTTTCTAAAAGTAACTTCATCTTCTTCAACTTCTATAAATTGGTCTTCTTTCGCTCCACATACAGGACATACACTAGGAGCACTATCCCCTTCAAATACTTCATTACAAATTACACATTTAAATTTCTTAGTTTTCTTTTTACTTCCAAAAGTAGAATTTAATTTATCCAAGAATTTACCTGTATAAGAATGTAATTTTTCTAACTCTTCATTTGATGGTTTAAAGTTAACAGCAAATGGTTTTACAGCTTTCATTCTAAGCTGATTTATTCTCTCCATAGCATTTTCTATACCTTCTCCACTCCATCCATATGAACCAAATACTGAAGCAACCTTTCCACCATGAATAACTGGATTTAAGGATACTAAAATATCCCATATAGGCTTTAATGCGTCTCCTAATATTGTTGGTGTACCAAACAATACACCTTGTGATACTGCTATCTTTGCTAAAATATCTTCTTGTTTATTCTCTATTACATCAAATAAGTTTACTTTATAATTGCTGTTTTGTTCAATATATGCTTTTATAGCCTCTGCCATAATCTTTGTATATCCATGTGCAGAAACATAACAAATTGTAACTTCTTTTTCTAATTTTATTTGTTCATTTACACTCCAGTTATAATAAAGGTCTATAATTTTTCTAGGATTTTCAGTTAATACTGGTCCATGACCTGGACATACAGTATCTATATCTAAGTCTCTTATCTTTTCTATAGCAGTTACCATAGATGGCTTGAATGGTCCCATTATACAATCATAATAGTATCTTAAAGCATCTAAGTAATCCTTTTCTTCATCTTCATCAAGTGTGTTTACTATCTTATCATTACTATAATGACTACCAAATGAATCACATGTTACAAGAGTCTTGTCTTCTTTAATATATGTGTATATAGTATCTGGCCAATGAAGCATAGGAACAGAGAAGAATTCTAAAGTCTTGTCTCCAATTGATAATGTATCTCCATCTGCAACTGCAATATACTCAAAATCTTTGTTTACTATTTCATTAAGATATTTAATTGCAGTTTCTGAAGCTACTACTTTTGCATTCTTAGCTAAATCCAAAAGTTTTTCAACACTTCCTGCATGGTCTGGTTCAGTATGACTTACAACAATATAGTCTATTTTTTCAAAATCTATATTTAAATCATTTAATCGTTCAATATAATTGTCAAAATGCTTATCTTTAACTGTCTCAAATAAAACTGTTTTTTCTGTTCCTTTTAATACATATGAATTATAAGTAGTTCCATAAGGTGTATACATAATTATGTCAAATACTCTTAAGTCAGGGTCAAGTGAACCTACCCAATATAAATTTTCTTTTATTTTTAATGATTTCAATGACATACCGTACTCCTCCTAAAATAGTTATTTAATCTTTTTATACCCTGCTTGTTATATTTTAAACAAATTTTATTTAAAAAAGAAATTATTACAAAAGTAATTTAAAGCTTCTAATCTTCTTTTTCTACCTCCAATATAGTTCCCTTTTTAGAATCTACCTTTATGTCATATTCATTTTTATCTTTATCTATTCTTATTTTATAAAAAGTAACATCTAAATCTTTATCTAAACTCCATTTTTTTACTCTTCCATTTTGTTCTTTTAATGCAATCTCCATAGCTTTTTGAGGTGTTATTATATCATTTAAATCTAATTTTTCTTTTCTAGCTGCTCCATTTAAATCTTCTGAATCCAATTTTTCTGTTTTATCCTGTAGTACATCTTTTGTATTAGCGTCTATTTTCATCTTATACTCATTATTATCATCTACACCTTCAACAGTATAAACAAATTTATTTAAGTCTCTTTCAAGGCTTAAATCTACTATATCAGCATCTTTATACTTATCTTTAAATATGCTTACTGCATCTGTGTATGGTACTTTAAAATCTTGTTCATTCAAATTTTCATTATTTTTTTCATCTTTTAAATCATTATTTGACGCATTTGTCTCTTTCTTCGTATTATCTTGTGCCTGTCCTGAATCTGTAGTTGGATTTCCACTACATGCAGTCAATAAACCTGCAACAAGTATACTTACTACTAATAAATATGTTTTTTTACACATAAAAAACCCTCCTTAAATACTTAATTTATTCTATATTATGCCCTCTAAACCCTTTATTTACCCTTTTATATTAAATTTACTTCCTACTTTGCTAGTTTTAAGACTATAAAATTTATATCTACTAAAATAAATTTACTAAAACAAAATATGTTGTTTATATAAATAAAAAAAGCATTCCCCAGTACGAGAATGCTTAATTGTAATTATAAAATTATTCGATTAATACTTTTAATTATTGCTTTATTATCTTTTACAGAAGGAATATATTTGTAATTATTTTTAAAAATACTTTTTTAAATGTTATTCCAAATATCTTTATAAGCATATCCACTATAAACATCTATGAAATACCATCCATAAGTCTGTTTTGGTTGTGGCTTTGAATCTATTCTTACAGCATATACTTTTATATTATTAATATTATCAATATAAGCAGTATTTACTCTTAATAAATTAACACTAACCTTATGCTTTCTAGCACACTCTGCTAATGCTAATTCTTTCGCTTTATCTTCTGTTATCATTTTTCTATTTTCATAGTCAGCTGGGTTACATACTTCCATAATGCCACTAACATTGTATGTATATACTTTGCTCATATCATTTTTCTCTACACAATATCTAACATCACCTTCAGAATTCTCTGTGACATAACCAAATACGTAGAATTGTTTTCCTGAATATTCAAAGCTAGTATCTAATAAAAATATTAAGTCTTCATCTTCTGGATAATTTTCATTATAATAAAGTTTATCAACACCTAGCAATTTTTTCACAGCATTAGCAGCATCCTCTACTGTATATTGTTTTCCAGTATCTGAATTTCCTATATTTTTTGTTACATTTAAACACTGCTGTAATATACTATCATTTAGATTTCCTATTGCTGTTATTTTAGTTGCACTTTTTAATACAGTCTTATTGCTATTATCATCAACTAAAACTGTTGGAGTATTTTTAGCTATTGTAGAACCAGCAAGTGCATACACTAAATCTGTTCCGCTAGCTATATAAAACTCTTTTGCTCCATTATAGAACTTATTTATTATCTTCTTATTAGTATCATATCTATCTACTCCACCCAATCTAGTTGAATTAGTATCATTTACTAAGTTATCACTCATTGATGAAGTACCTCCTATTATATAACTTTCTGTTCCAGTAGTGTTAAATGGTACACTCTTTCCATCAGTTAATACTATAGGTGCTTTATCTCTAACAGCTACAGATGCAATACTCATAGCATCTGGTTCACCTTTAAAAGCATTAGTTAATATAACCTTACTAACCTTGTTAATAGCTCCTATTTCTTTTGCTACATTATAACTTGTCTTAATTCTATCACTACCTTGAAGTCTTTTAACTTCTATATTCTTACCTTTCAAAACGTTTTCAGTTGCTTTATCAATAGAACTTTCACCACCAATTATGTACACTTTATTAGCTTTTTCAACTCTTTTCATAGTTGCACTTGGTATATTATTCTTTTTAGTTAAAAGAATTGGTGCATTTGTTGCTCCTGCAAGACCACTCGCACTTAATCCATCAGCCATAGTACTATCTGCATTTACAAGTATTGCAGTAGTATAGTTTTCTCTATCTGCAATAAGTCCAGCAGTTTCATATTTATCTGCACCTTGAATTTTATCAATTTTATCAAGTGCATTTGCAGATATAGGACAACCAGCAACAAACATTGACATAGCTATCCCTAACGATAATAATTTCTTTGATTTCACAATATTTCCCCCCTTATTAATACTTCATAATTAAATTGTATAACAAGCACATATTATATGTTGTCGAAAACAAAAACTATTTCCAATCATTTAACGACATTAAATTGTAAAAAAACAAAATATTTTTTTAATAAAATATAAAAAACTCTTATATATAATATATAAGTAGTTAATTGTTTTAAGTCAAAACATAAGATTCTTATAGATATTAAATCAGCCCTCATAAGAAAAAAATGAAAAATAGGCACCCAAAGATTAAATCTAAAGGTGCCTTGACTTTATAATATTAAATTCTTTTTAGCTCTCTTAATGTTAAATCCATCTTAGGATAAGGAATTGTAATTCCTTCTTCATCAAATCTAACTTTAACCTCTTCCAATAAATCAAGATAAATTGTCCAATAATCTTCTGTATTACACCAAACTCTAACAGCAAATTTAATGGCATTATCTCCATGTTCCACTATTCCTATAAATGGTTCTGGTTCATTTATTATTAATTTATGGCTATTCACAATCTCTTTCAATACTCTTCTCACCTGTACTATATCATCTTCATATCCTACACTAAAAGTTAAGTCAACTCGTCTAGTATTCTTTGCTGAATAGTTTGTTAGGCTATCATTTGATACAGAGCCATTAGGTATAAGTATCTGCTTATTATCTGGAGTAACCAATTGTGTATAAAAAAGTCCTATTTGCTCAACTGTTCCTCCATGACCTGCTGCTTCTATGTAATCTCCTACTTTAAAAGGTCTAATCAAAAGTATGATAAATCCTCCAGCAAAATTTGATAAACTACCTTGTAATGCTAAACCTATAGCTACCCCTGCTGATGCTATCACAGCAGCAAAGCTAGATAAGCTCATTCCCCAATATTCTAAAACAATGATTACAACAGCAACTTTAAGCACACTTAAAAGAAGAGATTTCAAAAACCTTCTTAGGGTTAAATCAATATCCCTTTTTCCAAGTAATAACATTACATGGTTTACAAATTTCTTTATTATTTTAAATCCAATGGAAAGTATAAGTATACCTATTATAAGTTTTACTCCACTTGTAGTAGCCCATTCTAAAAAGCTTTCCATTATACCGCCCATATCCATTTTATTAATATCTAGATTGTTTAAATCCAACTTGCTTATATCATCTATTTTTGTCGTATCCATAAAAAACTCCTTACTTTATATTTTTAGAACCAATATTATAGTTTAAAGTTCTTATTTTCTATTTAATATAATACAATATCATTTCGACATAGTAAACAAGATTTATATTCCAATTATATCTTGGTATATATCCTTGTAATAAATATAAATTCTTTTTTATCTATAAAATATTGCATTAAATTGAATCAATAATAAGATTCTATTCAGTCTTAGAATTATCATTTTTTACACCTATATGAGATGCTGTTATAGTTATAATACTGAGTACTATAAATATCACAAATCCTCTTTTATATCCATCAACTACATTATGTGAATTTACTTGCAAAGATACTGCTATAATTAAATTAATAATACCACTACCTATAAATTCGAAAGTATTAATGACACTAGTTGCCAATCCAGAATAAATTTCTTTATTTTTATACTTAGCATCATTGAAAACTTGTAAATGAGACATCACTATACATCCCATAATAAAAAATGCTATTGGTAAAATCATTATTGGTGGTTTTACTTTATATACAACTACAATTAGAATCCATATAAATAAATCTATTATTGCTCCATATTTGATTATATTAAATTTACTAGAGCTTGTTTTAGCAAATACAAAGTCCATAATTATTGAACCAAATATAAATCCATATGTAAAAAATGATACTATAAATGCAGAAAAACTCTTACTAACCCCATAAACATCCATTATGTATTTCACTCCCCATAGACTTGTAAATGCACTTGTCAGACCTACAAAAGAGAACATTATCATTGAGTTATACCATGTTGATTTATTTTTTATAACAGACTTAATTCCATCAACAATACCAATCTTCTCTGGCTCTTCATTAGGTTCCATATCTATATTGAATCCGTATTCTCTTGGAGTATCTCTAACAATAATATACATAAAACATCCGATTACAACACCAATTATGCCTATCAATAAAAATGAATTTCTCCAGCCAACAAATTCAGATAGAAACACAAGTGGAAAAGTAGCAAGAACTCCCCCTAAATTCCCTACAAATGAAAATTTAGCTGTTGCAGAAGCAAATTCTGATTTATTAAACCATCTACCCTGAATTTTTAAAATACAAAGCAATATTACTGAGGTCCCTGCACCTACAACTATACGAGAAATATATGCTAACTCTATACTTTGAATCAATCCAAATAAAATAGAACCTAAACTTGCCATTATTATTCCAAGACTACTAATTTTTCTTGCTCCATATTTATCAATTAAGATTCCTGCTGGTATTTGCATAAATGCATATGCATAGAGGCAAAAAGATGCTATATTTGAAATTTGTATAGAATTAAAACCTAACTCATTTGATAAATTATCTGAAACAACAGCAGTTGACATCCTTAAAAATAAGACTAAAATGAATGAAAATGTAATTATGCCCCAAACACTCCATTTAGCCTTTGTATAACTTTTCATATTTTCTCCCTCAAATCTACATAGCTTTAAATTTTCTTGATATACTCTATAAAATTCATGCTTCCTAAGTGATTATATCAAGTATACATCTATTTATTACAAATTTTAACATATAGTCTCATTATACTACATCTATACATATTTAACTAGAAATAAAGTTTCATTCCTGTTATATATATAAATTAACTCCTTAAATATAAAAAGCCATCTTTGAACATTACTCAAAAGATGGCTCTCTATAAAAATATCTATTCTAAATTTAATTTTTTATCTAATATATATTTTGTAGCGAAAAATAATATTACTACAACTGCAATACTCCCAAGCATTGCAAGTGCAAAATGAGGACTTTGATAAAAATGGTATATCATATTTGTATCTTTATGTGGTAAAATTCTTTCTATAGCATTTCCAACACTTGATATTACTATATTTATAGCTATAAAAGAAACAAATGCTACTATATTTCTATGCTTGTTAAATCTTGGCAATTGACCCATTGAAATTGATGTATATAATAACAAAATAAATGATGAATATGAAATAAGCATTGTTACTGAAAATAATACAACATCTAAAAAATATTCAGAACCTTTTGTAAAAACAGTATTAAAAAAATCTAAAAATTCAGGTAAGTGTATTCCAGAAGCACTAAAAAGCATAAGCATTCCAAATGTGAACATTGCAACTATAAAACTAAGTACAGCATATATAAGTGCTGTTATACATTTAGATAAAATAAGTGAACTAGTACTAACAGGAAGAGTAAACATTAAATACCCTTCATCACCCAAAAGATTTTTTCTGAATCTTTGAATTGTAACTACAATAGTTAAAACACCTAATGCCATGAAAAGACTCGTCAATACCAGTATTCCTATTCCCTGTATTTGGAATATATCTGTGTTTATAAATATTCCATTGAATACAGCTACTACCAATATAGCTATATATAATGGTATAAATGTTCTTCCACTTGCCTTTAATTCATATTTTAATAATTTACCTAACATTTGAATTCCTCCCTAAATAATGCATCTATAGATTTTCCTTTTTCTTCTCTTATTGTTTCAACATCTCCTTGCAATACTATTTGTCCCTTAGATATAAATATTACTTCATCACATATATTCTCTATTTCACTTATTAAGTGAGTAGCGATTAGTAAAGTACTATCTTCAGAATAATTTTTTAATATAGTTTTAAGTATATATGACCTTGCAGCTGGGTCAACACCACCAATAGGTTCATCCAGGATATATATACTTGCTTTTCTTGACATAACTAAGATAAGTTGAACCTTTTCTTTGGTTCCTTTAGACATTGTTTTTAGTTTTTCATTCACATCAATATCTAAACTTTTAATCATCTCATTTGCTCTTCTAACATCGAAGTCACTATAAAAATCATAGAAAAATTTCAGTAAATCTGATACCTTCATCCAGTCATTTAAATAAGTTCTTTCTGGTAAATAAGATACTATTTTCTTAGTCTCTATTGATGGTTTCATTCCATTTATTACAATTTCACCATTATCAGGCTGTAATAATCCATTTATTAGCTTAATCATTGTACTTTTGCCACTTCCATTAGGACCTAACAATCCCACTATCTTTCCCTTTGGTATATTCAATTCAACATTTTTCAAAACCTTTTTAGTTCCATAACTTTTATTTACACCTTTAAATTCAACTATTCCATCTTGAGAAATATTATTTATATTTTTATCCATTTTATAATTCTCCTTTCAAATTTTCTGTAATAAGTTTTATCATTTCATCTTTATCATACCCAAGTTTTTCTAAAGTCTCTTTTAATGTATTTATCTCAACATTAGCTATTTCCGCTTTCATAGCTTTTATTTTTTCCTTATCATCTGTTACAAATCTTCCTTTAGTTCTTTGGCTATAAACTAATCCTTGTCTTTCAAGCTCTGTTAGAGCTTTTTGCATTGTATTTGGATTTACTTCAGCATCTTCTGCTAGTGCTCTTACTGTTTCTAGTTTAGATCCTATTTCAATCTCACCTGAAATTATTTTCAATTTTAAATGTTCTACTAATTGTATATATATAGGCTTATTATTATCAAGTTCCCATTCCATGTTTATACCTCCTTGTTTATATTATTGTATTAATAACTTAATACAATAATATAATAATACAACTTATATGTCAATTACTTTTAAATAAAATTATGAAAATATTTCTGTATATTTTTTCATACTATGCTTTTATAAAAATGCCTACTATATATCTATAATCAAAGCTATAATTATTTCCTTTTAATCTTAAATAATTTTACTATCTTAAAAAGTATATAAAAAAGTTCACAAAAAAATGAACACTGTATTAGAGTTCATTTTTAACATAATTTATTAGATTTTTATAATATAGATTAATTCCTATTTTATTGAGCTATACATAATCAATTTTTCAAATTCTTCAATTGGCATTGGCTTTCCAAACAGATATCCCTGTGCCATGTCACATTTTACTTCCTTTAAGAGCTGAAACTGCTCTTCTGTCTCAACACCCTCTGATACCACTTTCATTCCTAATTCTTTTGCCATTTCTACAACTTTAGTAACAATTATCTTACTTCTATTGCTATTATAAGTTTCCATAATAAATTTTTGGTCAAGCTTCAAAATATCCATAGGAATTTCTTTTAACATATTTAATGATGAGTACCCTGAACCAAAATCATCCATAGATATCAAAAATCCTATTTTTTTTAAATTGTTCATTATATCAATTAAGATGTCAAAATTATCAAATATAATACTTTCTGTAAGTTCAAGTTCTATATACTTTGCAGGTATTTCATATTTATCAATTATATTTTTATATGTTTCTATAAAATTATTGCAATATAAATGTATCCTTGAGACATTAACCGAAATAGTAACTGGATTTATACCTGCATCAATCCATTTTCTAAGCTGTATACATATTTCTTCAAGTACATATAAATCTAAGTTTATTACAAAACCATTTTTCTCGAAAAATGGAATAAATTCATTTGGAGGTATTAAACCTTTATTAGAACTTTTCCATCGAACAAGAGCTTCTGAACCTTGTATTTCTCCTGTATCAAGTTCTATTTTGGGTTGCAAATGTACAATAAATTCTTTATTTTCCAAACTTGAAAACATCGTATTTTCCATCTCTTTTTCTTTTATTTCTTGGTCATGAATCTTATTATCATAAAATGCATAGGAACTTTTATGTCCTCCTTTTGCCATTTTATGAGGTATATTAGCCCTATCTATAATTGAATTAATATCTCTATCTTCTGAAAGTATAAAGTAGATTCCACAACTCAAAACCAGTTTATACTTTTCCTCTTGATTATTATTAAATAAATCTAGTTCTTCAAATATAATGTTCAATCTATTTGTTATATCTTTTTCTTCTATGTATTTCATAATTATAGTAAAATTATCAGCAGATATTCTTGCAAATATCTCATCTTCAAATATATTATTTTTAATAATCTTAGTTAAGTTACGTAAAATTTCATTTCCAACTTCATATCCAAATAGGTCATTTATATATTTAAATTTATCAATATCTATATACAATAAAGCATATTTCTCTTGAGTATTTTTGCATAATATCTTATTAGCATCAATCACAAACTTATCCATAGTACTTGCTCCTGTAAGACCATCTGTATAAGCTACCTTTTGCAATTTAATTCTAAACCTTAATTTATCATATATTATATATAGTATAAGCATTATACATATCATAGTCATAATACATATTATCTGTAATGAATATTTGCTAATAAATTGATTATTAAACATAATAGATTCAAAATTGCTTAGGGAGTTATTTTGATAAAATTCATTTAAAGAATAAACTGGTATTGTATGTATAATCTGTAAAATTATACATATAAATAAAAAAAACATTAATTTTTTTTGTAAATTCCTCATAAAAATTTCCTCCCATTAAAACACCTCTATTTTATTATAAACCATTAGCAAATAAGTATATCCCAAAAGTTTCCATTTCTTGTAAAATGGATAGTTTTGAAAAGAAAATAGTAAAATTATAATATAAAAATAAAATTTTTCAGATAATTTGAAGAAAAATAAGTATCTTTTATCAATAATTATATACCAAAATAATCCAATTTATTTTATATTATACCGATATGAAATGTATAAATCAATAGTTAAGACAACTAATATACTACATTCTATAATTATAGTAACTGAAAATTTCATGAAATTTAAAATAAATATAAACTATCCATTTTACAAGAAATGACTACTTTTTCCCAAAATATAGTATTTGCAACATATTCATACTTTATTTTTTCTGTTTTTTCTTTCTATATTTATTTCGACAAACTAATTTTTAAATTTTATCCCTAAGTAAATTAAAAAATATCTAATTTAAATTTTTTAATATATCTCCTCATAATTGATTTTTTAACTATAAATCTATAAAATTAAAACTCTTTATTGTTTCATTTATATAATGAAAATATTATATAAATGAAACAATAAAGAGTTTATATAATTAAAAGATAAAGAGTTTATATAATTAAAAGATAAAGAGAATATATAAAATAGCACTAAAGTATTTTATATATAAGATATATTTATATACTTTAGTGCTAATCAATATTTAATATATATAGTAAATCTACATTTAACTTTTTAAAGATTTTCTATATAAAATTCTTACTCCCAATGCAACTAATATAAAACTTATTAAAAGAATTAAGACAAATTTAAGTATATTTAAATTGGCAAAATCGACCTCAATAAATTTGTACAGATTGGCTACATTTCCAGTTGTATAATGGCTTACTACAATTGCTATACCATTATTTAAAAAATGTAATAACATCGATACAAATATGGAACCAGATTTATATACACTATATGCAAATATAATACCCAGTATAGAGGTTGGAATTATTCTTATAAAATCCATATGCATAATACCAAATAATACTCCACTACATATTATAGCCAACTTAACAGACTTATTCTTATCTTTTGATTTACTAAATGAAGAAAATATAAATCCTCTAAAAAATATTTCTTCACATATAGCTGGCAATAAAGCTATTGTTAGTAAATTTAATAAAAACTTATCTTTCATAAACAGGGTTTCGTTTAAACTTTCAGCAACTTCCATGTTTTGAGGAAACAAGAATAAAATTAGTTGTGTTATAATCATAATAAGAATATATCCACCAATCCAAAGTACAATACTGCCAAGTATATGTTTTAACTTAGGAACTCTCAAGCTAAACACTTCTTTAAAATCAGCTTTAATATAGTATGCAAATATTAATGGTAATGAAATTATCATAAATTGTGTCATTATGATACCACCCATACCAAATTTAATTTGTACTAAAGAACCAACATAAATTAAAAGAACTAATCCCACTGCGTATAAAATAATACCATCACTTATAGTTGGTATAGAGCCTTTTTTTATATTACATCTTTTCTCTAAAAAAGAAAAACTCTTACTATTACCAAAAAGTATTTCCTCTGAATTGAACATCTTAGATAGTAATATGATTGCCAATATAACAAAAGCTATATTTGATACCAAAACTAAAGCTATTAAATTTAAATCACTTTTAAAAGATAATACACTTTTTATAAGTAGTGATATGTTTACCACAGGTATTACAGATGTTACCCTATCCAACACTATATTTGGTATCATAGAGACGTATGATGGTATCATAATAATTAACATAAGAGGAGTTATGTAGTTTTGAGCATCTTTAAAACTTTTTGCAAGTGAACATACACACATACTTATTGCTGCTACTACCATTGAAAACAGACATATACAGATTAAAGTAGTTACAATTGGTAAAATTAAATCTCCATAATTGAAATTTCCAAAGCCAAGTTGACTGCTAAGACCTCCACTAATTAAAATAAATGCCATAGTCAATCCCATAGATAAAATATTTAAAATTGCTGTTACTATTGCACTAAGAGAAACAGCCATGTATTTTCCCATAACCAATTCTAAATTTGATATTGGAAGCGTAAATAGAGTTTCTAATGTACCTCTTTCCTTTTCCCCAGCCATAACATCTATTGCTGGATATATTGAACCAAGCAAGACTCCTATTATCAGTATGAATGGCAATATTTGTCCTAAAAAATATCCTGCTACTTCTTCTGTCTTTGCAACATCTACAGTGCTATATGTTAAAGGCTCTAATGTAGATTGTACATCTAAACCTTTATCAGATAATTTTTTTTCTACAGTAAGTCTTTTGTATTTATCTAAAACAGTTTCTATTCTCTTTACTGCATTAGAAGAGTTTTCTTGAGAAGAATTCATATATATTTTATAACTTGTAGATGCTTGTTTTTCTTCTATCTTTATATAAGCATCAATTTTATTTTCTTCTAATGACTTTTTATAATCATCAACATCAAGTATTCTTATTTTTCCTTTATCATTTACATTATCTTTGCTTTCAGTATCTTTACCTAAATTATTATCTTCAATCATCGATACTAATACTTTATTTGGTTTATTATCAAAGGCTATATTAATATCCTTGCTATTCATACTATTTGCAGACATATTCATTACCTGCATCATTAATAGCATAAGTAAAGGATACAAAAGAAGTGGTAAAACAATCATCATAAATAATGTCTTTTTATCTCTCAATATATCCAACATTTCTTTTTTAAATATGTATTTTACAATCTTACTTCTCATCTAAACTTCCTCCTTTCTAGCAAGTTTTATAAATACGTCTCTCAAGTTGTTTACTCCAGATTCCTCTTTCAAACTATTTGGTGTTCCTGATGCAATTATTTTTCCATTGTGAATCATAAAAATCTTATTACATAAAGTTTCTGCTTCTTCCATATAATGAGTTGAATAAAGAACTGTTTTACCTCTTAGTTTTTCATTCTTCATAAAGTCTATTATAGATGCACTACTTAAAACATCAAGCCCTAATGTTGGTTCATCAAAAATGTACACCTTTGGAGAATGTATTAAACAACGAGCTATAGACGTTCTTTGAGTCTGACCAGTTGATAGATTCTCAATTCTATTATCTATAAATTCACTCATATCCATTATTTTTATAACATTTTCAATCGATTCTTCTATATCTTCTTTTGTCATTTCATATAAGCTTCCAAAAGTTGTTAGAAGCTCTCTAGGAGAAAGTCTTCCATATAACTTTGTGTTTCCAGACAAATATCCTATTTCTTTTTTTGCTGAATTTCTATCTATTGAATAATCATATCCAGAAACACGTATATCTCCTGATGTTGGTGTTAATATTCCTCCTAACATTCTAAGCAAAGTCGTTTTTCCTGCACCATTTGGACCTAATATTCCCACAATCTCTCCTTCTGCAACTTTAAAAGAAACATTATTCACAGCAAGAAACTCTTCTTTTCTAGTTTTTATTTTCTTTAACTTTCTTATTGAATTTTTATTCTTATCATCTTTTACGACCCTTGTAAAAGACTTGCATAATTTATTAACCTCAATCATTTATTAAATTGCTCCCTTCTTGTTTATAGATATATTTATATAAATATAACATATAAACCTTTTTTATATAAAGTTTTTTGTTTTAAAATAGAGTATCCTAGAAATTCATACTATAATTTGACAAATTACCTTTTTTTATTCTTTTATAATATCTTTTGTAACATTTTTTTACATATTAAATATAATATTACTATATAGATAAACTTAATCATCTATATATTCAAATCAAAATATAAAAGGAGTTCATTTAATGGAAAATAATAAATGTAGAGAAAATTTTAGATTTTCTCAAGAATATGAAGAAGGTTATATAAATACAAATGATAGATACTATGACAACTATCAAATAGAGGATAGATATTATGACAATTATCAAACAGAGGATAGATACTATAATTATCCAAACAAATGTAAAGAGCCTAAAGTAGCTGAACATTGCTGCTGCAAAAAAAGTATGAAAGATGCATTAGAACTTTTAAGATATGATGCTATAAGACCTTTTGTTAATTTTAATCAGTTTGCTTTTATTTCAGATTTCTTTATAGTTGGTGCTTATTTAGTAGGTATAGATTACTCTCTACCTCCAAAAGATAATCTATCTGGACTTAATGCTACTTTTAAAAGATTTTCAGCTTGTAACTGCGATTTAATAGATATATCTGGTCAAATATATTATCCTAAACCAATTCCATTGACACTTGGCGGATTAGTTAGTTCAATTGGCACTATTCCAGGTATAGCTGAATTAGTTGCTCTTATAGAGGCAGCAGTACCTGCTAATATAGACCTAGGAGGTATATTAAATTCAATACTTGATGATATAATTGATTATATAGTTGCTACAATCAATCCACTAACAACTGTAGATTTAGCATCATTATGTTCTCTTAAAGCTGTTGCTTTTAATGTTGCACCTGGAGATTATAATGATTTTGTGGCAGCTTTAGGATATTATCTTGATAAAAAACAATATAAAGATTGTAATTGCAACTGTGATTGTGATGATTGTTGTTGTAATAAAGGTATACTTGACAACCTTTATACTTCTAAAATAAATAATCAAGTTACTGTAGTAGCTGGTAGTTTAGTTCTAACTGGTGTTGAAGTTTTAGGTAAGAAAAATGATGTTTTAGTACTTGGAAACTCTAATGACTCAAGAATATACTTTGTATGTGTAGATTCTATAGATTATATTGCATAAAACAATTTTAAAGTACTATATTTAAATATAAAATAGCATATAGTTTTTAAAATATAAAATATTTGATTATTGTTAATAAAAAAGAGTGCCTATGTAAAATAACTTTAGACGCTCTTTTTTATTTTTATATTGACTTCTATCTAACTTTTTTACCAAGCTTAAATACTGCTAATACATCAGCTAATACATCTATATTATCTATAGGATTTCCATTTACAACTATAACATCTGCTTTCTTTCCTTTTTCTAAAGTTCCATAATTTTTATCAATTCTTAAAAGTTCAGATGCAGTTTTTGTAGCAGCCACTATTACATCCATATTATCCATACCATAATCTGACATTAGTTTCATTTCATAATATGTCTTCCCATGTTCATTGTAAGAAGTTCCTGCATCAGAGCCAACTGCAATTTTAATTCCTTTTTTATACGCTTTTAAGAATGATTCTTTATGTGGAATAGCGACAATTTCACACTTTCTAAGAGTCGCCTCAGTTATTCCACTTTCTTTTCCTGCATTTAGAATAAAATATGGAGCAGCCACAGTTGGAACTAAGTATGTTTCTCTTTCTAGCATCAAATCAATTATCTCATCATCTAAATAAACACCATGTTCTATAGAAGTTATTCCTGCAAGTACTGCATTTTTTATACCAGTTCTACCTTGTGCATGCGTAGCAGTTATTTTTCCTGCTTTTACAGCCTCCTCTACAGCAACCTTCATTTCTTCCAAAGTCAATTGTGGTGAACCTGGCTCAACACCATCAGTCGTTACACCTCCAGTTGCCATTATCTTTACACAGTCTACTCCATTCTTTAAGACTGTTCTAGCTGATTTTCTACATTCATCTATACCATCACTCTCAATCCCAAAGTAATATCCATGTCCTCCTGTCATACATATAACTGGACCTGAAGCAACTATACCAGGACCATCTATAGACCCTTTGTCTACAAGTTTTTTAAGTTGTACATCCACATATTTAGGACAACCTAAACTTCTAATATATGTTACTCCTGAATCCAAGTAAGCATCAAGTTGTTTTATTGTATTTACCACAAGCTCTACATCTGATACATTCTCATAATAAACTTTTGGATTTCCAACTGGCTCCATTGTCAAATGAACATGACAATTCATAATTCCTGGCATAACAGTTTTATCTAAGTAATCATATACATCATATCCATCCAAATCTTCTCTTATGTCTTCAATTTCAACTATAGTATCTCCCTCAATAATTACCCCCTTATTTTTCATAATGCTATTTCCTGTTCCCTGAACCTCCCATGACTAAAGTCACAGGGTTCCTGCTTCATAGAATTTTGCATACTGAAATATGTCTTACCAATTCTCCACAGGCTATCCCCGTAGTTCCTACGGTTCTTACATAAGTTATCTATTTTAAACTCTTATTAGTCTTAGTCCTTCTTTTAGTATATTTATACTTGCATTTATATCTCTATCGTGAGTTACATTACAACAAGGACAAATCCATTCTCTTATACTTAAATTCTTAACTTCCTCGTTTTTGTACCCACATTTATTGCATATTTGTGAACTTGCAAAG